>CAKQBM010000179.1 GCA_934216185.1 uncultured Streptococcus sp.
ATCGTAACATATCTTGAATCAGAAAAACTAGACGTCGCTGTCGTATCTGACCCCGTCACAATCAATTACCTCACTGGCTTTTACAGTGATCCCCATGAACGCCAGATGTTCCTTTTTGTCCTAGCGAATCAGGAACCACTCCTCTTTGTCCCAGCCCTTGAGGTTGAGCGTGCCAGCAACACTGTTTCCTTCCCAGTTGTGGGCTATGTGGATTCTGAAAATCCATGGAATAAAATAAAAGATGCTCTTCCACAGCTTGATTTCAAACGTGTCGCTGTTGAGTTTGACAATCTCATCTTGACCAAATATCATGGCTTGAAAATAGTCTTTGAAACTGCTGAGTTTGAAAACCTCACACCTCGTATCCAACGCATGCGCCTCATCAAATCAGCTGATGAAGTGCAAAAAATGATGGTTGCAGGTCTCTATGCGGACAAGGCTGTTAAGGTTGGTTTTGACAATATTTCTCTTGATAAGACCGAGACAGATATCATCGCTCAAATTGACTTTGCTATGAAGCGTGAAGGTTATGAAATGAGTTTTGATACCATGGTCTTGACTGGCGATAATGCTGCGAATCCACACGGCATTCCAGCAGCTAATAAGGTCGAAAATAACGCCCTTCTCCTCTTTGACCTAGGGGTTCTCGTCAACGGCTATGCTTCAGATATGACTCGTACAGTCGCTGTCGGCAAACCAGACCAATTCAAGAAAGACATTTATAACTTGACTCTTGAAGCCCAACAAGCTGCTCTTGACTTTATCAAACCAGGTGTGACTGCCCATGAAGTGGATCGCGCTGCCCGTGAAGTCATTGAAAAAGCTGGTTACGGTGAGTACTTCAACCACCGTCTCGGTCACGGTATCGGTATGGATGTCCACGAATTCCCATCTATCATGGAAGGAAACGACATGGTCATCGAAGAAGGCATGTGCTTCTCTGTTGAACCAGGTATCTATATTCCTGGTAAAGTCGGTGTTCGTATCGAAGACTGCGGTGTTGTTACCAAGGACGGCTTTGACCTCTTTACAAGCACCAGCAAAGACTTGCTTTATTTTGATTAATATTCATCTAATACTCAATGAAAATCAAAGAGCAAACTAGAAAACTAGCCGCAGGTTGCTCAAAACACTGTTTTGAGGTTGTAGATAAGACTGATGAAGTCAGCTCAAAACACTGTTTTGAGGTTGTGGATAGAACTGACGAAGTCAGTAACCAATATCTACGGCAAGGCAACGTTGACGCGGTTTGAAGAGATTTTCGAAGAGTATAAAATCTTCCCACAATAAAACGCATAGTATCAAGCCTTCAACACCTGATACTATGCGTTTTTTCTAATTTTTAGGACTTTCTCCCCAGCCTCTTTACTTAATCTTCTTGATACTTTGACTAAGAATAAATCCTACAATCATCCCTACCATATTTTGCATGAAATTTGGTAGGATTTCTGGTAGAGCTGCAGCCCAGCCATTCATCAATGTAGAACCCAAGGCATAGCCCCCTACCATGGCAATCGTTGCTAAGATAAGACCTAACCACTGAGCTTTTCCTTTAAATCCTGCGAAAAACCCCTGCAAGCCATGGTTGATCAAGCTAAAGAACATCCACTGAGGATAGCCTGATAAGAGGTCAATCAAGAAACCTGCTAATCCTCCGACTACAGCCCCTTCACGACTACCAAAGTAAAAGGCCGCAAAGAAAACACCCGCATCTAAAAGAGTTAGAATTCCTGTCGGTGTTGGGATTTTTAAAAAATAGCCTAGAACCACAGAAAGGGCGGTTAATAGGGATACAAGGGCGATTTTAGTTGTTTTGGTTTGCTTCATATTGTCTTACTCCATACTGGTCTGCTTGTGCAATGGCACGGTAAACGAAAGCCTTCGAGCTTTCTACTGCTGGTAAAAGTTCATCACCTTTAACCAAGTGACTGGCAATGCTAGAGGCAAAGGTACAACCTGCACCAGCATTTTGGCCTTGGATAACTGGGTTTTCTAGGATAGTAAAGGTCTGTCCATCATAAAAGACATCTACAGCCTTGTCCTGACTAAGGCGATTGCCTCCCTTGATAATGACTGCTGGCGCTCCTAAATCATGCAATTTCTGTGCTGCAATTTTCATATCTTCAAGGGTTTTAATCTCTTGATCTGCTAGTAATTCTGCTTCAGGAAGATTAGGCGTAATCACACTGACATGAGGGAAAAAGCGAATCAACTCTTGGCAGAGTTCACTAACTGCTACGTCGTGCGTTTCCTTGCAGACCAAGACAGGATCCAGCACCACAGGCACTTCTGGGCGTTGCTTGATAAAGTCCAATGCCTTCTCAGCCACACTGACAGTTGGTAGAAGACCAATCTTAATCCCTGCAAATTCCACATCACGCAAGCTATCTAATTCATGTTGAAAAATGGTATCGTCAGTTGGAAAGACCTCAAAGCCCTTTTCCGTCAAGGCTGTCAAACAGGTCACTGCTACAAAACCATGCAAGCCGTTCAAGGTATAGGTAGCCAAATCAGCTGACAAACCACCACCACTAAAAATATCATTTCCAGAAAGTGCTAAAATACGATTATTCTTCATAACGAATCTCCTTTAAATACAAACCATTCGGTGCTGCTGTTGGACCAGCTAGCTGCCTGTCCTTTTTCTCCAAAACGAGATCAATCTGCTCTACTGGCATACGATTATTTCCGATTTTGAGAAGAGTCCCCACCATATTGCGAATCTGTTTATACAGGAAGCCATTTCCTGAAAAGGTAAAGGTCAAAAACTGGCCTGTCTCATCCACCCTAAGGTTAGCTTCTGTAATAGTGCGAACCTTATCCTCTACACTAGTCCCAGAGGCTGTAAAGCCAGTGAAATCATGGGTTCCCTCTAGCTTTTTGATTGCAATCTGCATGCGTTCCACATCGAGTGGATAGGGAAAGTGAGTGGCATAGTGACGGCGCATAGGATTCTTGGGTCGTCCTCTATCCACAATAAACTCATAGGTCTTGCTATGCTTGGCATAACGGCAATGAAAATCATCTGCCACAAGCTCAATCGAAATCACATCAATATCTTCCGGGGACTGAGTGTCTAGAGCAAAACGGAGCTTTTCCTCATCCATCTGATAAGGCAGGTCAAAATGAATAACCTGTCCCAGAGCATGAACCCCACTATCTGTCCTACCAGCACCGTGAACAGTAATGGTTTGCCCTTTATTTAACCTGGTCAAGATTTTTTCAATTTCTTCCTGAACGCTACGCGCATGAGGCTGGCGCTGAAAACCAGAAAAGGCGTAACCATCGTAGGAAATAGTTGCTTTATATCTCGTCATAACTTCTATTTTATCAAAAAAATAATCTGTAAACAAGCTTCTAAAACAAATATTGTCTGGGTACACAATTCAATCGAGTAGGGGATAATCTCTAGCCCCTCTCACACCACCGTACGTGCCGTTCGGCATACGGCGGTTCAACT
>CAKQBM010000180.1 GCA_934216185.1 uncultured Streptococcus sp.
AAGTGTACACCAGCCTCAAGAAGTTGTTTCATTGAAATTACTGCCATGAGTATTTCTCCTTTTTGTTTTTTTCCTCTTCTTGACTTCAACTCGCAAAACGACCCAAGGGCAACTGCTTCACAATTCATCAAGAATGAGTATTATCGTTCACACGACAGCTTTCATTTTACCATACTTTTTCAATATTTTCAAGCTATTTTGATATAATTTTTAATAGGGATTATTACGGTAAAACCTGAAAAGAGGGCTCTATTCGAGTCCCTCTGTAAATTAATCTGCATAAATATATGTAACAAAACCTTCAGAAGTTGTTGTTGGATTGAACCATCCACGGTGATTTCCAAGCGTGCGATTACCAGCATAATTTGATTCTGACACTTGGATACGTGTTGTTGATTCTACAGCAGTGACTACCGCCACATGTCCATAGCCACCATCATTCCAACATGCAATCGCACCAACTTGAGGGGTTGAACCTGTACGGAATCCTGCAGCAGCTGCGCTTGTAGCCCACTGTGCTCCATTACCCCAATAGTCTCCAGCCCAAGGTGCTAATGTTTTAACTCCCCATGTACATTCTCCAATTGGATAACTTGAAGCGTTTGTACTGTATGTTGGACGAACTTTTGCACGGACAGGTGCTGCTGCAGATTCAGATACTGCTTGCACTTGAGCTGTTAAGTTAGTGTTTGCTGAAGCAAGTACTGATTGTTGTTGGCTAGCTTGTTTTTCTTTATAAGCTGTCTCTGCCGCTGCTGCTGCTTTTGCTGCCGCTTCTGCTTCTGCTTTTTTCTCTAGCAAACTTACTTTTTCATCTTCTGCTGTCGCTTTTTCAGCAGCAAGATTCAATTCTGCAGCCTTCAACTCAGCTTGTTTCGTTGTTAGAGTTTGTGCATCATCAGACAACTTCTGTTGATTTGCAATAACTGTATTGATTGCGTCATTGTTTGCCACTTGCTTCTCAGAAATTGCTTTTTTATCTGCTTTTTGTTGTTCCAACATTTTGTTGTTAGCAGATACAATTTCATTCATTGCTGCAACACGTGAAATAGCTTCTGTAATTGATTTTGAGTTTACGATTGTATTAATGTAGCTAG
Source organism: uncultured Streptococcus sp. (assembly GCA_934216185.1). Lineage (GTDB taxonomy): Bacteria > Bacillota > Bacilli > Lactobacillales > Streptococcaceae > Streptococcus. The sequence goes on from CAKQBM010000180.1 coordinate 1,098, forward strand.
TTGCAGCTCCATTTGTTTGAGCACTACGAGCTTGCTTTTCCAAAGAATCATTACGAGACACAATATTTTTAGAAAGTTCTGTAATCTCATTCTCAAGTTTTTTAGATTCTGCTTGTAATCTATCATTTTCAGCTTGCAAGTTAGATTGCTCAGCTTGAATAGCTGATACTTGCTCCTGAATTTGGTCAACTTGTTTTTGGGCTTCTTGTTGTTGTGCTGTTAAGTTACTAATTTTATTATCTTGAGCAGCAATTTTGTCATCAGTCGTTTCTGCATGGGCAGTCGTCAATACTGCCGCCTGGGAAACCAATACTGTACTTAATAAAAGTGACGCTAAGATTTTTTTCTTCATATTACTTAGATACTCCTTCTGTTTAAGACAATACTAGTATACCAAAAAAAACTCCAATAAATATTACGCCTTTGTTACATTTTTGTTTCTTTCTCATAGATAATATTTTTCAAAAATAAACTGAAAAATAAGCATCCACACAAGATTTAAAATCATGGATGGTACTAGGCTATAAACGATAAAAATCGGCAGACTATCTAGAGTTAAACCTACCACTAATGCAAAGAGATAAGTTCCCATATCAAATAGAAAACTCATAACAATCATAGCCAAGATTCTTGTCCAACGATTCAACAAAATAACACTATTCAATTTATGAAGAAACGCTCCTAGTAAGATAAATAAGAGAGTTGCAATCCCTATTAGATGGAAAAAGTAAACATCGTAAACCAAGCCTATCACAAAACAATAGACTAGGTAGAGATACTCTGATACTTCTATCGTCTCAAATAAGAGAAATAAAAACAGAAAATGACTAGCCAAATGTACATGGGGGAAAAATGAGCCCAGAAGCTGGCTAATATGGGCGTCAATTAGAACAAAGAAAGGAAGCAATAAAAACACTCCAATCCGCTTTAACTGTCTCATTATGAATTCCCCACTAATTCTATCACATCTACATTATGAGTATCTGCACTCAATTTAACAGTTACTTCTCGTGTCAAATAGTCTGTACTATGCGTTGTAGCAAACACTTCACCAACAGGAATATCCGCAACGTTAAAGTTTCCTAAGCCACCCGTTGTCACCTTATCGCCTGTACTAATATCGCTATTGCTATTTAATTGGCTAATTTTAAGAACTTCATTTTCCTTGTCGTAGCCAACAATAATTCCATAAATTGTGGTAGTGCCGTGTTGAATTTTAACAGAAATCTTATCAGCATTTTCCGTATTTGTCAGAAGGTTGACCATAGTAGAGTTGTCCTCCACTTTTGAAACGCTCCCAATCAAACCACCATTTGCAATGGCTAACATATTTTCAGAAACCCCTTTTGATTTGCCTGCATCCAGAGTCAACTCCTGCTTCCAAGATACCGGAGAACGCATAATAACATCTGCTGCTAAAGTCTTTGTGGCTTGCAATTTAGACTTCATATCAAGCAATTGGCGCAGTTGTTCATTTTCCGTCTTTAAACTTTCCGCCTCATTTGATTTAACTTCTAACTGATAAATCTGTTTCTTCAAACTTTCATTTTCATTATAAGTTCGTGTCAAATGAGCCAAATCTGATTTGACAGAATCAAACCACCGAAAAGGTTTTTGCACAACTCTATCAACCAATGAGATTCCATCTCCTAATTTTGTCACAATTGTACTTGAATAAGTCGTCGCTAAGAGAGCTGAGACAAGCAGAACAGTGACAAAAACAATAATGACATATTTTGATTTTTTAAAACGGTTCATATCCCTACCTTTATATCAAAAACTGTTACAGTAACTTTTTATCAATTCCTGAAAGCTACTAAGATTTTAAGAAAAATAAACAACAACCAAGTACGAGAATAACAAGAATGGTCAGCGTATCCTTTAGAGTCCATTTCAATTGTCTGTATTGACTTCTGCCTTTTCCACCCTGATAACCACGCGCTTCCATGGCAATAGCCAAGGAATCCGCACGTTTTAAACTTGTCGCAAAAAGAGGAATCAAAATGGGAATCATCGCCTTTACTTTTTGAACGATGCTTCCTTCACCAAAATCCACTCCACGTGCTTTCTGCGCATTCATAATCCGCGTCGTATCATCCATTAATGTTGGGACAAAACGTAGACTCATGGACAGCATCAATCCAATTTCATGAACCGGAACTTTCACACGTTTTAAAGGCGCTAACAAAGCTTCGACAGCTGAGGCCAAACTTAAGGGCATGGTCGTTAAGGTTAACAAAGTTGAAAAGAAAATAATCAATACAAAACGACAAAAAATAATCCCAGCTTGTTGCAAAGCATAATCCGTGATTCTCACAAACGAAAACTCAAATAAAACATTCCCATTAGAAATGAAAAA
>CAKQBM010000181.1 GCA_934216185.1 uncultured Streptococcus sp.
TTGGCTGAAAAATGAACAAAGTCAATCTGGTGAATGTTCTTGAGTTTCTCTTGAGCATCAATCAAACCGGACTTGACATTACGTGGCAGGTCAATCTGACTGATATCTCCATTGACAATCATCTTAGAATTAAAACCTAAACGCGTCAAAAACATCTTCATCTGCATAATGGTCGTATTTTGAGCCTCATCGAGAATGACAAAGGCATCATCCAAGGTTCGTCCACGCATATAGGCAAGGGGCGCAATTTCAATAATTTCACGTTCCATGAGACGAGTCGTTTGGTCTTTTCCCAGAATCTGATACAAGGCATCATAAACAGGTCGAAGGTAAGGATCGACCTTTTCCTTGAGATCACCCGGAAGAAAACCTAGACTCTCTCCTGCTTCCACTGCTGGACGAGTTAGGATAATTCGCTTGACTTGCCCACGTTTAAGGGCAGTCACGGCCAAGGTCACTGCAAGGAAGGTCTTCCCTGTCCCTGCAGGTCCGATTCCAAAGGTCACATCATGCTGTTTGACACTGTCCACATAAAGTTTTTGACCTAAGGTTTTGACACGGATAGGCTTTCCTGTATTATCTTTGATGATTTCTTCTTCGTAAAGGGCGACAAACTTGTCAATTTCATCGTTTTTGACCATGCTAATCGCAGTCACCACATCTGGCGTACCAATGGTCATCCCACGGTTCACCAAGACCATGAGAGCTTGAATAACCTGACGGGCTTCCTCACAGGCAGTCTCTTCTCCCAAAACCTGCACAATCTCTGTACGGGCATGAATCACCACATCAAGCTCTTCTTCCATCAAACGAAGATGGCGTTCATTGGAACCAAAAAGATGAAATAAGTCATCTGGATGACTCAGTTGAATGTCTATTGAATGTTCCTTCAAATAAAGAACCTCTCTAATCCTTTTATTTCTTTTTATTATAGCAAAGGGGTGGAGAAATTACTAGCCCAAACCCAGTGAATCATGCTAGTGTTCTAAGTATTCTTGCCAGATAGCGTCAAAGTCTCCTAGGTTGAAAGAGAAACTGGCATATTCCTCCAAAAATCTACTCACCTCATCAAAATCATCTGTGTGTTTTGGAAAGGCTGACTCTTCAAAAGCTAGGTCTGCCAAGATTGCTTTGGGACTGTTACTTTTAGGATTGCGCTCGGTCATGAGCCAAGTGTAAAATGATTTTCTCATAAATCTCCCTAAATCAACTCTGTCCCAAACTGGTCTTGCTTGATTTTACCAGCCTTCATAAGACCACCTAAAGCTTTCTTGAACTGACCTTTAGAAATGCCAAAGGTTGCCTTGATATCCTCAGGGGATGACTTGTCATTCAAGGTCATGAAACCGCCATTACTTTCTAAGTAAGTCAAAATCATCTGAGCATCGTTTTCCAACATCTCAAAAGAACGTGGTTTGAGGGAGAGGTTCAGAGTGCGGTCCACTTCACGGAAACCAATGACACGCGCATCTAAAACTTGACCCAAACGTGGCTCTGCGTAACGCTCGCTAGGATGGATAAAACCAAGCATGTTATTTTCTGGTAGGTAAACAAAGGTTCCTGACAGCTTGAGGCGGTACACAATGGCTGGCAAGTTTTGGTTCTGCATGTTGTTGTAGGCAGGACGAGCCAGACGTTGGAAGTCTTCTTGATAGGCCAAGAGTCCCCAGATGCGGTCTTTCTTGTCCACTTCAAGACGGATGTAGAGTTGGTCGCCCTTCTTAGGCCAGAATTCCTTGAGCTCAGGGAGGATATCGAGTGACACTACGATTTCCTTGTCAGGAAGTCCTGTATCCACAAAGACACCCAAGTCTTTACGAACTTCCGTTACAGTTCCCCAACCAAATTGGTCCTGAGTGGCAGTCACTTCTAGAGTTGTCAAGCGGAGTTTTTGCTTCATATCTATATAGGCAAAACCTTTGACTGTATCCCCTACTGTATGTTGACCTTCTTCCTTGGCAAGCGCATAGGTTTGGCCATCCTTTTGCACAAAGTAAAAACGGTCATTTTCATCGATGATGAGTCCAACGATAAAACTTGCAAGATTTGTATTCATATTTCCTTCTTTCGAATAAAACTCAGCCAGCAATGCCAACTGAGTTTTTCTGTTTTATTTTAGACTTCCAAAAGTTCTTTTTCTTTATTGGCAGTCATCTCGTCGATGTGTTTGACAGCATCGTCTGTTACTTTTTGAATATCTTTTTCAAGAGTCTTCAATTCGTCTTCAGTAATTTCTTTTGCTTTTTCTTGTTTCTTAGCTTCGTCCATAGCATCGCGACGGATATTGCGGACAGCCACTTTAGCATTTTCGCCGACCTTCTTCACTTCTTTAGCAAGGTCACGACGAGTTTCTTCTGTAAGAGCTGGGATAACCAAACGAATCACAGAACCATCATTAGCTGGTGTGATACCAAGATCAGAAGCGTTCAAGGCACGTTCGATATCTTTCAATGAAGATTTGTCAAATGGTGTTACCAACAAAACACGCGCTTCTGGAATGGTAATTGAAGCGATTTGGTTAAGAGGAGTTTCTACTCCATAGTATTCTACATGTACACGGTCAAGCAAGCTTGCATTGGCACGTCCAGCACGGATACCACCAAATTCACGAGCAAGTGATTGGTGAGACTGGGTCATTCTCTCTTTAGCTTTTTCAATAATTGCGTTAGCCATAATCTTTCTTATTCCTTTTCTTCGATATTATTTGAAACTGTTGTTCCGATATTTTCACCAAATACGACACGTTTGATGTTGCCTGGTTGGTTCATGTTGAAGACAACCAAGTCAATGTCGTTATCCATTGAGAGGGTTGAAGCTGTTGAATCCATGATACGAAGACCTTTATTGATAACGTCACGGTGGGTCAATTCTTCAAACTTAACGGCTGTCTTGTCTTTCTTAGGATCGGCATTGTAAACACCGTCGACCCCATTTTTAGCCATAAGGATAGCATCCGCTTCGATTTCAGCTGCACGAAGAGCCGCTGTTGTATCTGTTGAGAAGTATGGTGAACCAATTCCAGCACCAAAGATAACGATACGGCCTTTTTCAAGGTGACGAAGGGCACGTCCACGTACGTAAGGCTCTGCTACTTGTTGCATGGCAATAGCTGTTTGCACACGCGTATCGACACCAACTTGTTGCAATGAATCTGCCATCACAAGAGCATTCATAACAGTCCCAAGCATTCCTGTGTAATCTGCCTGAACGCGGTCCATTCCTGCTTCTGCAGCAGGTTCTCCACGCCAGAGATTTCCTCCACCGATAACAAGGGCAATTTCGATACCTAAGCTATGAACTTCTTGAATCTCTTTTGCGATTGTTTGAACTGTTTGGATATCAATCCCTACGCCACGTTCACCAGCAAGGGCTTCACCTGATAACTTGATTAAAATACGTTTATACTTGGGATTCGCCATTTTCACTCTCCTTTTTTTATC
>CAKQBM010000182.1 GCA_934216185.1 uncultured Streptococcus sp.
TGCGGTGTTGCTGCCTTAGCCTCGATTGCTAAATTCTATGGTTCAGATTTTTCTCTAGCTCACTTGAGAGAACTTGCAAAGACCAATAAAGAAGGGACGACTGCTCTTGGCATTGTAAAAGCCGCTGATGAAATGGGCTTTGAAACAAGACCTGTTCAAGCAGATAAAACGCTCTTTGACATGAGTGATGTCCCCTATCCATTTATCGTTCACGTTAACAAAGAAGGAAAACTCCAACATTACTATGTTGTCTATCAAACAAAGAAAGACTATCTGATTATTGGTGATCCTGATCCTTCTGTAAAAATCACCAAAATGTCAAAAGAACGCTTTTTCTCTGAATGGACTGGAGTAGCTATTTTTCTAGCTCCTAAACCCAGTTATCAACCCCATAAAGATAAAAAGAATGATCTACTGAGCTTCCTTCCTCTGATTTTCAAACAAAAATCTCTCATTGCTTACATTGTTCTCTCAAGCTTATTGGTCACGATTATCAATATAGGTGGTTCTTATTATCTCCAAGGAATCTTGGATGAATACATTCCAAATCAGATGAAATCAACTTTAGGAATCATCTCAGTTGGTCTGGTTGTAACCTATATCCTCCAACAAGTCATGGGCTTCTCCAGAGATTATCTCCTAACTGTTCTGAGTCAGAGATTAAGTATTGATGTGATTTTATCCTATATTCGCCATATTTTTGAACTTCCTATGTCTTTCTTTGCGACACGTCGTACAGGAGAAATCATTTCACGCTTCACAGATGCTAACTCTATCATAGATGCCTTGGCTTCTACCATTCTTTCTCTTTTTCTTGATGTTTCTATTCTGATTCTTGTAGGAGGCGTCTTACTGGCACAAAACCCTAATCTCTTCCTTCTTTCTCTTATTTCCATTCCTATATACATGTTCATCATCTTTTCTTTTATGAAACCTTTTGAAAAAATGAACCATGATGTCATGCAAAGTAATTCTATGGTTAGCTCTGCCATTATCGAAGATATCAACGGGATTGAAACTATCAAGTCGCTCACGAGTGAAGAAAATCGCTATCAAAATATAGACAGCGAATTTGTAGATTATTTGGAAAAATCCTTTAAGCTCAGTAAATATTCTATTTTACAAACGAGTTTAAAGCAGGGAACAAAATTAGTTCTAAATATCCTTATCCTATGGTTTGGCGCTCAATTAGTCATGTCGAGTAAAATTTCTATCGGTCAGCTGATTACCTTTAACACACTTCTTTCTTATTTTACAACTCCTATGGAAAATATTATCAACCTCCAAACCAAACTCCAATCTGCGAAGGTCGCTAATAACCGTTTGAATGAAGTCTATCTAGTCGAATCTGAATTTAAAGTTCAAGAAAACCCTGTTCATTCATATTTTTTGATGGGCGATATTGAATTTGATGACCTTTCTTATAAGTATGGTTTTGGACGAGATACCTTAACAGATATTAATCTCACGATTAAACAAGGAGATAAGGTTAGCCTAGTTGGAGTTAGTGGTTCTGGTAAAACAACTTTAGCCAAAATGATTGTCAATTTCTTTGAACCCTACAAAGGACATATTACCATCAATCATCAGGATATTAAAAACATTGATAAAAAAGTCTTGCGCCGTCATATTAATTACCTACCCCAACAAGCCTATATCTTTAATGGCTCTATTTTGGAAAACTTAACCTTGGGTGGTAATCATATGATTAGTCAAGAAGATATTCTAAGAGCTTGTGAATTAGCTGAAATCCGTCAAGACATCGAAAGAATGCCTATGGGCTATCAAACTCAGCTCTCTGATGGAGCCGGTCTATCAGGAGGACAAAAGCAACGAATCGCTCTAGCTCGTGCTCTTTTAACTAAAGCTCCTGTTTTAATACTAGATGAAGCTACTAGCGGTCTTGATGTCTTGACTGAGAAAAAGGTTATAGATAATCTTATGTCCCTAACTGATAAAACCATTCTCTTTGTAGCCCATCGTCTCAGTATAGCCGAACGAACCAACCGTGTCATTGTTCTTGACCAGGGGAAAATCATTGAAGTTGGTAGTCACCAAGAGTTAATGCAGGCGCAAGGTTTCTACCATCATCTATTCAATAAATAAGGAGAATGTCATGAATCCTAATCTTTTTAGAAGCGTCGAGTTTTATCAGAGACGTTACCATAACTATGCGACAGTGTTAATTATACCTCTTTCATTACTGTTTACTTTCATCTTGATTTTCTCCCTTGTTGCCACAAAAGAAATTACTGTCACTTCCCAAGGAGAAATCGCCCCTACAAGTGTCATTGCATCTATTCAGTCAACCAGTGATAATCCTATCCTAGCTAATCATTTAGTGGCAAATCAAGTAGTTGAAAAAGGTGACTTACTCATCAAATACTCTGAAACAATGGAAGAAAGTCAGAAAACTGCCTTAGAAACTCAATTACAAAGACTTGAGAAGCAAAAAGAAGGACTTGGAATTTTGAAACAAAGTTTAGAAAAAGCGACTGATCTTTTTTCTGGCGAGGATGAGTTTGGCTACCATAATACCTTTAGGAATTTTACTAAACAATCCCATGATATTGAACTGGGTATCACAAAGACTAACACCGAAGTTTCAAATCAAGCTAATCTTGCCAATAGCAGTTCATCAGCTATTGAACAAGAAATTTCAAAAGTTCAACAGCAGATTGGAGAATACCAGGAGCTGAGAGATGCTATCATAAATAAAAGGGCTCGCTTACCAACTAGCAATCCACACCAGTCAATTTTGAATCGTTATCTTGTAGCCTCACAAGGACAAACACAAGGAACTGCAGAGGAGCCATTTTTATCTCAAATTAATCAAAGTATTGCAGGTCTTGAATCATCTATCGCAAGCCTCAAAATTCAACAAGCTGGTATCGGAAGTGTAGCAACTTATGATAATAGTTTAGCAACCAAAATTGAAGTACTCCGCACTCAGTTTTTACAAACTGCCTCACAGCAACAACTAACCGTGGAGAATCAATTAACAGAATTAAAAGTACAGCTAGATCAAGCGACACATCGCTTAGAAAACAATACCTTAACCTCTCCAAGTAAAGGTATCGTTCATCTGAACAGCGAATTTGAAGGTAAAAATAGAATTCCAACTGGTACAGAAATTGCTCAAATATTCCCTGTTATCACAGACACAAGAGAAGTACTAATCACTTACTACGTATCTTCTGACTATCTACCTCTACTAGATAAAGGACAAACTGTAAGATTAAAACTGGAGAAGATTGGAAATCACGGCATTACCATCATCGGCCAACTTCAGACAATTGATCAAACTCCTACCAGAACAGAGCAAGGAAATCTCTTTAAATTAAGCGCTCTTGCAAAACTATCTAATGAGGATAGTAAACTCATCCAATATGGCTTACAAGGTCGCGTCACTAGTGTAACTGCAAA
>CAKQBM010000183.1 GCA_934216185.1 uncultured Streptococcus sp.
CTATAACTAATGAGCAAGTTAAGATTGGTCGGATATTCAATAAGCTAGACTCTCTTATCACCCTTCACCAGCGTAAGTTGGATGCTCTAAAAAAAATTAAATCAGCACTACTTGAAAAGATGTTTGTATAGAAATTTCGTCTTGTTGTTCACATTTCGAGAGAAGGACTCATGGAGCCAGTAATTTTTACTAGCGAAGAGGCATTTGAGAACTCTGTAATAGACAATCTTAGACAGCATGGTTGGGGTCGTGAACCAGTGCTCAGATATCCCACTGAAGATGACTTAGTAAATAACTGGGCAAATATTCTTTTTAAGAACAACAATGAGATTGATCGTTTAAACGGACAAAAACTCACGCCTAGTGAAATGCAGCAGATTATTGACCAGCTTGTTGCACTGGGCTCCCCTCTTGCAAGAAATGCTTTCATCAATGGTAAGACACTTACCATCAAGCGTGATAATCCGAACGATAAGCTGCACAATGGAAAAGAAGTCAGTCTAAAAATCTTTGATCAACAGCAGATCGCAGCAGGTCAAAGTGTTTATCAGATTGTCCAACAGCCAAAATTCAATGCTCGAAACAGTATTCTCCCCAATCGACGCGGTGACTTAATGCTTCTCATTAATGGAATGCCTGTCATTCATATCGAACTAAAGAAATCGAATGTCGCAATAACGCAAGCGGTCGATCAGATAAAAAAATACATGCATGAGGGAGTTTTTACCAAGATATTCTCCCTCGTTCAAATCTTCGTTGCTATGAATCCTGCTGAGACGGTTTATTTTGCCAATCCAGGCACCCCAGATGCGTTTAACCCTTCTTTCCAATTCCACTGGGGTGACTTTAATAATGATCCAGTAAATGATTACAGAGAGGTTATTTCCAGCTTACTTTCAATTCCTATGGCGCATCAGCTTGTTGGCTTTTATACCGTTGCTGATGGCGGAGATGGTGTTCTAAAGGTTATGCGCAGCTATCAATTTAATGCTGCTCAACAAATTACTTCTGTAGTCAGAAGTCACGACTGGAAAAGAAAGAACCAGCGTGGTGGCTATATTTGGCATACCACAGGCTCCGGAAAAACAATGACTAGCTTCAAGTCTGCTCAACTAATTGCGAATTCAGGAGATGCTGATAAAGTCTTCTTCCTGATGGATCGTATCGAGCTTGGAGTTCAGTCTTTAAACGAGTATAGAAACTTTGCTGGTGGAGCATTAACTGAGCAACAGAGAAAGAAAACTGTTCGAGGAACAGAAAACTCGAATGAGCTTCACAGGTCTTTAACCGATAAAAACTATGATGGAAAATTAATTGTTACTTCAATCCAAAAAATGGATATTCTCTGTAAGGAAAAGCACTTAACGGAATATGAGCTTGAATACCTTAAAACACAACGTATTGTTTTTATCGTCGACGAGTGCCATCGCTCAACATTTGGCGACATGCTTTCTAATATTAAAGACGCATTTCCTTATGCATTATTTTTCGGATTCACTGGAACACCAATTCAGTTAGAAAATGAAAAGAAAAACAGTACAACAGCTACTTTATTTGGCAATGAGCTTCATCGATACAGTATTGCAGATGGTATTAGAGATGGAAACGTCCTCGGTTTCCATCCATACAAGGTATCTACTTTCAAAGAAAAGGACCTAAGAGAAAAAGTTTGCTTGATGAAAGTCAAAGCAAAAACTATTGAAGAAATGAGAAGTAATCCAGAAAAAAGTAGGATGTACGACGAGCTTTTCTCATCCCTTCCAATGTGTTCAATTGAAGATGCCAAAGGCAACAAAATTCGAGGAATCGAAGATGAGATTCCTGCGTCCCAATACAACTCTGACAAACACCGCCGTGCTGTGGTTGGAGACATTTTAGATAACTGGGACAATGTAACTAATGGCGGCAAATTCCATGCCATGTTAGCCACTTCATCGATTCCAGAAGCAATTGAATACTACCGACTATTTAAAGAGCTTAAACCAACGTTAAAAGTCGCTCTACAGGTAGATGCAAATATTGATAACGAAGAAGGTGCAATCTTCAAAGAGGACGGTCTTGTTGAATCGCTATCGGATTACAACCGAATTTATAACAAGAACTTTAAACTTGGAGAAGATTACGGATTTTATCGTAAAGATGTTGCCGCACGTTTGTCTCACAAAGACCACTACACAGGAATACAAAACAAACCAGAAGAACAGCTTAACCTTCTAATTGTCGTAAGCCAGATGCTTACTGGATTTGATTCTAAATGGGTAAATACCCTGTTCCTCGATAAGATCTTGGTTTACGAAAACATTATCCAGGCATTCTCTCGTACAAATAGGCTCTTTAACATCCATGAGAAACCTTTTGGAACAATTCGTTATTATCGCAAGCCCAACACAATGGAAAAGAACATCGAACAGGCTTTTGATCTATATTCAGGAAATCGTCCTAAGGGATTATTCGTTGATAATCTTGATGTCAACCTTAAGGGGATGGATCAGAAGTACCTAGAAATACAATCTATATTTGAGACTAGTGGTATTCCAGATTATGGCCACCTTCCTGAGAGCGTAGAAGTAAAAGGCAAATTTGCAAAGACTTTTAAAGAGTTTTGTAACTATCTAGAAGCCGCAAAAATTCAGGGCTTTAGGTGGGATAAATTACTTCCTTCTGATTATGGCTATGACAGTAACGAACCTCTCATCTGCGATGAACAGACTTACCTTAAGCTCGTACAACGGTACAAAGAGCTCTCTCAACATATAGAAGGCGGTAAAACTCCAGAATATCCTTTTGATATTGATGCATATATAACCGAAATGCATACCGAAGATATTGATTCTGGTTATATGAATTTTCACTTTAACAAATGGATTCTTGCTCGAGAAAAGGGTGTAGAAGAAGAGCGTGCACTACAGGAACTTCATCAGGCTTACGCATCCCTTAGCCAAGAAGACCAAAAATATGCCGATGTGTTTATTTCTGATATTCAATCTGGCTCAGTTAACGTAGAGCCTGATAAATCGTTCCGTGATTATGTAACAGAATATAGACAAAGTGCAGAAAACTATCAGCTAAATCAATTCTGTGACCGATATGGAATCGATAAAAAAATACTCATTCAAATTTTGACCAGTCGCAGCCCTCAATTTGATATCAATGAATTCGGTCGATACGAAAGTCTTGTAGAATCGGCGGATCTCGACAGAACAAAACTATATTATGAAAATGAACTCGGAAAAGAACTAACGACTTTTGAAGTCAACTTTAAACTTGACGAAGACTTACGTGCATTTATTAAAGATGGTTTCCTAAATTAACATATAGTTCCCAAGCAGATGAGTCCTATCTGCTTGGGAACAGCGTAAGCTAGGAGAGGTATTTGAATATTTATCTTCTCAAGTACAAGCTAACCAGGCACAAGC
>CAKQBM010000184.1 GCA_934216185.1 uncultured Streptococcus sp.
CCTCACCAGTCTTAGGAAGAGCTTGGCTACCGTGTTTATGCTTAGGATCTTGAACTTCAGAAGAAGATGCTGAAGTACTCATTGAATCTGAAATGGATTGACTCATTGAGATTGAGGCACTCATTGAATCAGAAACCGATTGGATCGTTGAGATTGAGGCGCTTGTGCTTTGTGATTCAGAAACTGACGTTGAGACGGACTGACTCGCTGAAACTGAGGCGCTGGTACTTGCTGATTCGCTGAGTGAGACTGAAGCAGAAACGCTGGTTGAAGCACTTGCTGACTCTGAGACGCTCAATGAATTAGAAACCGATTGGCTCGTTGAAACTGAAGCACTTGTGCTTGCTGACTCGCTGAGTGATGTGGATTCACTGGTTGAGACTGAAGCACTTGTGCTTGCTGATTCTGAAGCACTCATTGAATCTGAAACCGATTGGCTCGTTGAGATTGAGGCGCTCGTACTTTGTGATTCAGAAACTGAGGCGCTTGTGCTTGCTGACTCGCTGAGTGAGACTGAAGCACTTAATGAAGCGGCAACGCTACTTGAAGCACTTGCTGATTCTGAAGCACTCATTGAATCAGAAACCGATTGGCTCGTTGAAACTGAGGCGCTTGTGCTTGATGACTCACTAATTGAGGTTGAAACGCTAGTTGAAGTACTTGCTGATTCTGAGACACTCATTGAATCAGAAACTGATTGGCTCGTTGAGATTGAAGCGCTTGTACTTGCTGACTCGCTGAGCGATACTGAAGCACTGGTCGACTCTGAGACACTCATTGAATCTGAAACCGATTGGCTCATTGAGATTGAGGCGCTCGTGCTTTGCGAGTCAGAGACTGACGTTGAGACGGATTGACTCATTGAAACTGAGGCACTGGTACTTACCGACTCACTGAGTGATGTTGATTCACTTGTTGAGACTGAAGCACTTAATGAAGCTGAAACGATACTTGAAGCACTTGCTGACTCTGACGCACTCATCGAATCAGAAATTGACTGACTCGCTGAAACTGAGGCGCTCGTATTTGCACTTTCTGATTCCGATACGCTCAATGAACCGGAAATTGATTGGCTCGTTGAGATTGAGGCGCTCGTGCTTTGTGATTCAGAAACTGACGTTGAGACTGATTGACTCGCTGAAACTGAGGCACTCGTACTTGCACTTTCTGATTCTGAGACGCTCAATGAACCAGAAACCGATTGGATCGTTGAGATTGAAGCGCTTATGCTTTGTGATTCAGAGACTGACGTTGAGACGGACTGAATCAATGAAACTGAGGCACTCGTACTTGCACTCTCTGATTCCGATAAGCTCAATGAACCAGAAATTGATTGGCTCGTTGAAATTGAGGCACTTGTGCTTGATGACTCGCTGAGTGACATTGATTCACTGAGTGAGACTGAAGTACTTGCTGATTCTGAGACGCTCAATGAACCAGAAACCGATTGACTCGTTGAGATTGAAGCGCTTGTGCTTTGTGATTCAGAGACTGATGTTGAGACGGATTGACTCGCTGAAACAGAGGCACTGGTACTTACTGACTCACTGAGTGACAATGATTCACTGATTGAGACTGAAGCACTTAATGAAGCCGAAATAGAATTTGAGACGGACTGACTCGTTGATACTGAAGCACTGGTACTTGATGACTCGCTGAGTGACGTGGATTCACTGGTTGAGACTGAAGCACTTAATGAAGCGGAAACAGAAGTTGAGACTGACTGACTCGTTGATACTGAGGCACTGGTACTTGATGACTCGCTGAGTGACATTGATTCACTGGTTGAGACTGAAGCACTTAATGACGATGACAATGAGTTAGATACTGACTGGCTCGTTGAAACTGAAGCGCTTGTACTTGCACTTTCTGATTCTGATACGCTCAATGAACCGGAAATTGATTGGCTCATTGAGATTGAAGCGCTTGTGCTTTGTGATTCAGAGACTGACGTTGAGACGGACTGACTCGCTGAAACTGAGGCACTGGTACTTGCACTTTCTGATTCCGATACGCTCAATGAACCAGAAACCGATTGGATCATTGAGATTGAAGCGCTTATGCTTTGTGATTCAGAAACTGACGTTGAGACGGACTGACTCGCTGAAACAGATGCACTCGTGCTTGATGACTCGCTGAGTGACATTGATTCACTGGTTGAGACGGAAGCACTTACCGACGCCGAAACTGAAGTTGAGACTGACTGACTCGTTGAAACTGAGGCGCTTGTGCTTGCTGACTCGCTGAGTGACGTTGATTCACTTGACGAAACTGATGCACTTAATGAGGCTGATAATGAGTTCGATAAAGACTGACTCGCTGAAATCGAAGTGCTCGTACTTGATGACTCGCTGAGTGATGTTGATTCACTGGTTGAGACGGAAGCACTTACCGTCGCCGAAACTGAAGTTGAGACCGACTGACTTGTTGAAACTGAAGCACTGGTACTTGATGACTCGCTGAGTGACGTTGATTCGCTTGACGAAACTGACGCACTTAATAAGCCAGATTGACTCAATGATGTCGAAGCAGACGTTGAGAGTGACTCACTCATAGAAATAAAGCTTGATGCTGATTTCGAAATAGAATCAACTGTTGAAAGAATTGTCGAAATTGACGCACTAAATGCTTGCGATAAGCTTTCAAAAGCCGAAACACTCAATGAAGAAACTACTGAATTTGAAGTAGATTGACTCGTTGAAACTGAAGCACTTTCTGATGCCGAAATAGAATTTGACTCAGATTGAGATTCACTTACTGAGGCACTTTCTGACGATGAAAGGGAGTTGGACTCGGATTGTGACTCAGACACTGATGCACTCTCTGACGCTGAAAGCGAGTTAGACTCGGATTGTGACTCAGACACTGAAACACTCTCTGATGCTGAAAGTGAATTGGATACAGACTGACTCGTTGAAACTGAAGAACTTAGTGATGAACTTAACGAGTTTGAAGCAGATTGACTCGTTGAAACCGATGAACTCAGCGATGTACTTAACGAATTTGAAGTAGATTCACTCGTTGAAACCGAAGAACTTAGTGATGAGCTTAACGAGTTTGAAACAGACTGACTAGCTGATACCGAAGCGCTCAACGATGTACTCAAAGAATTTGAAGCAGACTGACTAGCTGATACCGAAGCGCTCAGCGATGTGCTTAATGAGTTTGAAACGGATTCACTCGTTGATACTGAAGCACTCAAAGATGTACTTAAAGAATTCGAAATAGATTGACTCGTTGATACTAAAGCGCTCAAAGATGAACTCAAAAAATTCGAAGTAGATTGACTCACTGAGACTGAAGCGCTCAAAGATGAACTCAAAAAATTCGAAGTAGATTGACTCACTGAGACTGAAGCGCTCAAAGATGAACTTAACGAGTTCGATACGGATTCACTCGTTGAAAC
>CAKQBM010000185.1 GCA_934216185.1 uncultured Streptococcus sp.
CAGTGTCTTGAGCTGACTTCGTCAGTTCTATCTGCAACCTCAAAACAGTGTCTTGAGCTGACTTCGTCAGTTCTATCCACAACCTCAAAACACTGTTTTGAGCTGACTTCGTCAGTCTTATCTACAACCTCAAAGCAGTGCTTTGAGCAACCTGCGGCTAACTTCCTAGTTTGCTCTTTGATTTTCATTGAGTATAAACTTCTTTTCAAAAAAAGATAGGAAGCCCTCTGGTCGAGAGTTTCCCCATCCTATCTTCTATTCTTTATTTTGCTTCAACACGGACACCTTGGGTATCAACCTTCAAGTCATGCAGTTTGCCTTTGAAGGGTTGCTTTTCCAATTCTGCCTTAATCGCTGGCATCTTGTCATGAGAAGCCAAGACCATCACTGTTGGTCCTGCACCAGAGAGGTAGGTTGCATAGGCACCATTTTCTTTGGCTACTTGCTTAATCGTCGCAAATTCTCTCACTAAGTCCTGACGATAGCGCTCGTGGAAGAGGTCTCCCTCGATTGCTTGCCCAGCGGTCACCATGTCTCCTGCCAACAAGGCCGCAACCGCCACATTGGCGATAGAACTAGCTGCAACAGCTTCCTTATAGGACAATTTCTTAGGCAAGACACCACGGCTGTCTCGAGTACGCAATTCATAGTTTGGAATGTAGGCTAGGAAATCACACTCTGGGAAGTCTGCTACGATAGCAGAAACTTGTCCATCAACAGAGCTTGCAATAACGAGATTACCATAAATGGCTGGAGCCACATTGTCAGGATGGCCTTCAATCTTAGTCGCTAACTGCAATTTTTCATGGTCAGATAAGTTAAGATTGCCTAATTGGTTGGCTAGTTCAATCCCAGCAACAATAACCGAGCTAGAAGAACCCAAACCACGCGCCAGGGGAACATCACTGATCATTTTCAAACGTCTTGGCTGCAAGTCTGGTACAATTTGCAAAGCGATTTTGAGCAAGAGATTACGCTCGTCATGTGGAATCCATTTGCCAATCTGGTGTTCAATCAGCCACTCATCTCGTTCTTCACAGACCTCAATTTGAAGATACTTGGTTACAGCTACACCGACCGAGTCAAAACCTGGCCCGATATTGGCACTGGTTGCAGGTACAATAATCTTCATCTTATTCTCCTAGCACCTTGAAGGTATTCAAGAGGTCGAATTCTGAAACCTTCTTCAATTCAGCTGAGACATTTTCAAGCTGGGCTTTATTGATCTTATGTGTAATGATCACAACACGCGCCTTATTCCCTTCTTTTCCATCTTGGAGGATTTGCTTGAAGGAAATATCTTGGGCATTGAAGATTTCAGCCAACTTCAAGACCTGACCTTTTGAGTCTGGAGCCAAGATTGAGAAGTAGTAATTTGCTTTAACATCTTCTGGATTAGCCAAGACCAAGTCACGGCTGTATTCGTTGAAGTCTTTGCCAATGGTACCATCATTCAAGCGGCGAACGATACGGACAATATCTGCTACAACACTCGTAGCAGTTGGTTTTTGACCAGCACCTGGTCCGTAGTACATAGACTCACCGATACCGATAGATTCTACAAAGACAGCGTTCATTACCCCATTCACACTAGCAAGTGGGTGTGCTTTAGGTAGGAAGGTTGGAGTTACTTCTGCAGCAATACCTGAAGGAGTTTCCTCAATAGAACCAACCAATTTCACTACATAGCCAAGTTCTTGAGCTACAGCTACATCTTCTGGTGTGATGTTGCGAATTCCCTTGTGGGCTACATCATCAAAGGCAACCTTCATACCAAAGGCAAATTGGCTCAAAATCACCATCTTGTAGGCTGCATCAATCCCATCTACGTCATTTGTAGGGTCACTTTCTGCAAATCCAAGTCTTTGTGCTTCCGCAAGAGCATCATCGTAAGACCAGCTTTCTTCCACCATCTTGGTCATCATGAAGTTGGACGTTCCGTTGACTACTCCAAGCACGCGCGTGATTTTATCAGAAGCTAATGAATTTGCTAGAGTGCGAAGAATTGGAATCCCACCAGCTACTGCTGCTTCGTAGTAAAGTGCTACCTTGTTAGCTTTAGCAATTTCTAATAATTCTGCACCATGGACAGCCAAAAGGTCCTTGTTAGCAGTAACAACGTGTTTTCCAGCTTCCAAGGCACGAGTGATAAAGGTTTTAGCAGGTTCGATACGTCCCATCAATTCCACTACGATGGTAATATCTTGGTCTGACAAAATATCATCCACATTGGTTACAAAGTTAAAGTCATTTCCTGCTGCAAGCAAGCGATTCTTTTCATCTTCATCCTTGACCAACACCTTAGCAACTTCAATCTCTGAATGTGCTGATTGATTGATTTTTTCTCCATTTTCCTTTAGGAGGAAAGGCACGCCACTTGCAACGGTACCAAATCCTAGTAAAGCAATTTTAACTGTCATGTTTGTCTCCTCGAAATTTTCTAATATAGCCATTATAACAGAATTTTGTGAAAATTCCTATTATAGTAAATCACTATTTCAGTATAAAAAGAAAAAACGAATCAGACGATTCGCTCTTCTTAAAATCTAGAAATAGCTTTCCAGAAAGGATTATCCGATCTTTTGCAGATTAAGTACTGCATCGTGATTCATCAAGACTTGGCCATACTCTTGCAAAACTGAACGACTGATGTCACTATCGTCCGCAAACTCGCGCATACGAGCCAAAAGCCAAGCTGGATATGGACTTGGATGATTTTCAATATCCACTAAAATGGTCAAATAATAGCGCTCATTCATTTTGGAGAGTTCAGAAGTTTCCATTTCAAAAGTCACTATCTTGGCAAAAGCCACCAAGTCAGCTAACTTAGTAAAAGAAAGGATGTAGTAGATGTAAGGCTCTTTCTTGCTTTCAACTTCTTGTTCAGCCTGTTCCTGCTCTTCTTCCTTGGCTTCGACTTGCTCTAGAGATTGAATCGCTTCGATATCATCCTTAGTTTTGTCTGCGATGCTTTTTTCCAAGGTTTTGATAAATTCATCAGGCGACATTTGAGCCAATTCTTCCATATCTGGTAAATCCGATAAGTCTTCAAAATCTAGATTTTGGTCAATCTTTGATTTGGTTACAAAAACATCAACCTTATCAGGTTTTGGAGTCACACGGAAGCTCAACATACCTGTATCTAGAAAGCTATCAGGCATCTCTAACTCATCCAAGATAGCATAAAAGAACTCTTCTGTTTTTTCTTGAGGAACGAGAAAGTCAGCAATCTCCATGCCACGATCCATCAAATCCTCTAAAGACATCGTGATTTTCAAAGTTGTATCACTAATTTGTTTCATTTTCATTGCTAGTAACCTCATACTTTCAGTTCTATCTATTATACTA
This sequence comes from uncultured Streptococcus sp., assembly GCA_934216185.1. Classification (GTDB taxonomy): domain Bacteria; phylum Bacillota; class Bacilli; order Lactobacillales; family Streptococcaceae; genus Streptococcus. The sequence goes on from CAKQBM010000185.1 coordinate 3,349, forward strand.
GATTTTTACGATTTTATCAAAAGAAGGCTCCTCT
>CAKQBM010000186.1 GCA_934216185.1 uncultured Streptococcus sp.
TGATTTTCAGGCCAGATGGAAGCAACAGCTGGTTTAACAATCTCGATATCATATCCTAGATTATAGGCATCTATAGCTGTATGCAGGACACATATATCCGTCAAGACTCCTGTTAAGATAACTGTAGAAACGCGACGCTCTCTCAAGCGGATATCCAGGTCAGTCCCTGAAAAAGCTGAGTAATGGCGTTTATCCATCCAAAAGACACGACTGTCTGAACCATGCTCTTGATAAAAGGTCCCCAAATCTCCGTATAAATTCCGTCCACTAGTCCCAATCAAATTGTGAGGAGGAAACAGCTTGCTTTCTGGATGGAAACAATCGTTTTCTTCATGAGCATCGATGGTAAAGAAGATGTAATCTCCTCTTTCAAAAGCTAATCGAGTCACCTTGCTAATAGCTTTCGAAATCGCCTGAGCTGGAGCACCTGCTGTCAATTTTCCACTATCAGCCACAAAATCTTCTGTATAATCAATCGAAATTAAAGCCTTAGCCATTAGTAATCTCTTTTCTTCACTTCTTCAAAAATATCTGTAATCAAGACCTTGAGGTAGGTTCCCTTCATTCCAAGTGAGCGACTTTCAATAATCCCCGCAGATTCAAGTTTACGAAGGGCATTGACAATCACAGAACGGGTAATACCGATACGGTCTGCAATCACAGACGCAGTCAACTGACCTTCATTTCCATTTAACTCCCCTAAAATTGCTGAAACAGCACGGAGTTCGGAGTAAGAAAGGGTATTAACCGCCATGGTAACAGCAGTACGGCGACGGATATTTTTCTCATCTTCTTCACGCTGGAAGTTGAGGAGTTGAATCCCAACAACGGTACTCGCAATCTCAACAAGAATCAAGTCCTCATCTTCGAATTTTTTATCATTGCGCCAAATAATCAAAGAACCAAGGCGAATCCCCGATACATGAATCGATGCAATAGTCGTCAAGCCATCTGGAAAATCATCTCTACTCTCAACAGGGAAAACACTCATATCATGCTCAACAGGCAAGTTTGCTTCTGTTTCGTAAATCATATTAGCCCCCTGAACATAGTCATCTGGGAAAATCTTAGTTTGAAAGAACTGCTCAACACGATCATTATTTGTCTTATAGCGCATAAAATAGCCAAGCAGACGTCCCTTACTATTGATAATGCAGGCATTGCAATGAATAATATCCGCCAATTGACGCGTAATAGCGTTGTAAGGAAGTTCATCCTGCAACTGCTCCTCTGAGCGCTTCAGGATAGAAGTAATTTTTCTAGTTTTTTCTAATAAATGTGCCATTTTTCACCTCGAATTTAATCGCTATCATTATAACATAAACAGCTTGAATTTTCAACAATTATCTGAAAATTCCTTATTGCCTTGCAATTTTTAAAAAACAGAATATTTTTAATTAAATTTCTTCTTTTCTATTGACAATCCTCCTATTTTTGTGTATTATAATATTACAAGAAGATAATATAGATATTTTATCTATCTTTCTTTTTCCATTCGGTCTCCTTATATAAAAAAAGCGATTCATTTTGAACCGCTTTTTCCTATTTATCGCCCTTGTTACGAATCACAAAGCCTGTTTTCTTTTCGCTTGAAGTAGTGCGTGGTTTTTTATTATCCTTACGATAACGTTTTTCCTTATCAAAACGATCATTGCCACGACTTCCTTTTTTAAACTCATCACGACGACCATTGCCACGGCGATCACTGTCTCGACGGTCGTCCCCACGACGGCCTCCACGACCTCCCTGGGCTTTAGCACCAAAACCATTACCTGATGGTTTAAATGGCAGTGGTTTTTCACGTGCAATCTCCACTTCAGGAAGACTATCTGGATCTTGGACAGTCAGACTCAAGATATACATTGCCAATTCTTCTGGAGTAAATTCGGCAGCTAGCTTACGAGCATCCTTACCAAATTTCTCAAAGTTGGCACGGATAGTCTCATCTGCAAAATCACGTTCGATTTTCTTGAGAGCTACCTGTTTTTTTGCTTGAAAGGCTTCTTCTGCACTTGCAGGTTTGAGGCCTTTCATGCGTTTCTTGGTCAAGTTCTCAATGATTTGGAGGTAGCCCATTTCATTTGGTGATACGAAAGTAATCGATTGACCTGACTTACCGGCACGACCTGTACGACCGATACGGTGAACATAACTTTCAGGATCTTGTGGAATATCGTAGTTATAGACATGGGTCACACCTGAAATATCCAAACCACGCGCTGCCACGTCTGTCGCAACCAAAACATCCAGATTACCGTTTTTAAAATCACGAAGGACACGAAGGCGTTTGTTTTGGTCTAGGTCACCATGAATTCCTTCTACACGGAAGCCACGGATTTTCAGTCCACGAGTCAATTCATCCACACGGCGTTTGGTACGACCAAATACGATAGCAAGCTCTGGTTGTTCCACATCCATGAGACGAGTCATAGTATCAAATTTTTCTTGTTCCTTAACTCGGATATAGTACTGGTCAACCAATTCTGTTGTCAATTCCTTAGCAGCAATCTTCACATGTTCAGGTTCTTTCATAAACTGAACACCGATACGTTTGATAGCATCTGGCATAGTTGCTGAGAAAAGCAAGGTTTGACGGTTTTCAGGAACACGAGAAATGATGGCTTCGATATCTTCTAGGAAGCCCATATTGAGCATTTCATCCGCTTCGTCAAGGATGAGAGTTTCAATATCTTGTAATTTCAAGGCTTTACGTTTAATCAAGTCCAAGAGGCGACCTGGAGTTCCCACCACGATATGGGCACCAGATTTAAGAGCCTTAATTTGTTTTTCGATGCTTGATCCACCATATACTGAACGGACTTTGACTCCCTTACTACGACCAAAGCGGAAGAGTTCTTCTTGACTTTGGACAGCTAATTCACGAGTTGGAGCGATGACCAAGGCTTGGATAGTCGCTTCTTCTGTACGGATTTTTTCAAGGGTAGGCAAGCCAAAGGCTGCGGTTTTCCCTGTACCAGTCTGAGCTTGACCGATAACGTCCTTACCTTTTAAAGCCAAGGGAATAGTTTGTTCTTGGATTGGACTAGCTTCTACAAAACCAGCTTTTTCAATCTCTGCTAGCAAATCAGCAGACAAGTTTAATTCATTAAATTTCACGTTCTTCTTCTTTCTAAAGGTGGTGCGAAGCCACCCTATAGGGCTTAGTTTATACTTTTCTTTTTATGACGTATTTTCATATACTGGATATAAAATCGTGTTGCTTCTTTTCCACAAAAGAAAAGTACTGTTTTCTTTGCAACCTATCTAGTATAACACAAGAGAGAAGCAAAAGATAGCCCAATCCATCGATAATGTCATGTAAACGATTTTTCTAAGAAAACAAGGGCAAAATTTCCACTTTTTCATAAA
>CAKQBM010000187.1 GCA_934216185.1 uncultured Streptococcus sp.
AACTCTGAACCAAACTTCGAAGCTGCAATTGCAGCCGCTAAATCCCTATAGAAAAAATCCTCTGTCACAAAGAGTTCCCTACTCTTTGAAACGGAGGATTTTTGTTTACGAGTAAATATAAATTCAATCAGATAAAAACAACTACCTTATACTCTTCGAAAATCGCTTCAAACCATGTCAGCTTTATCTGCAACCTCAAAGCGGTGCTTTGAGCAACCTACGGCTAGTTTGCTCTTTGATTTTCATTGAGTATTACTCTACAGATTTCAAGGCTTCAAGCATATCAACCTTTCTCAGATGACGATTGACAAAGAAACCAAGCAAGGTCAAAATGATGCTTACTGCTGCCACTGGGATTACATAGACTTCCCAGTCTACCTGCGGATAAAAGAGAATAGTCGCAGGCGAAATCATTTGAATCAAAAATTGGTGTAAATAGAAACCAGCTACCAGACCAAATACGATTCCTACAAGAGATAGTACAATCGTTTCACGGTAAATGTAGAGGGTGACTTCTTTATTATGAAAGCCGAGAACCTTGATAGTGGAGAGTTCACGGATTCTTTCAGCCACGTTGATATTGGTCAGATTGTAAAGGATAACAATGGCTAATAGAACTGATACGATAACTAAGATGGTCATGGTCTGATTGAGTGAGCTAGCGACGGAGTCAAAGAGCCGAATAGCGGAAGCATTTTGAACAACACTGGACACCGCAGCTTGATTCATAAGTAAGCCTGCCTGACTTTCGATACTAGACGCACTGGTATCCCTTAGCGAGACCAGATAAGTGTTGGCTTGGGGTAGCTGTCCGTAAATTTGCTCATAGCTAGCCTGACTCATATAAATAAAGTGACCAACGTAGTTCTCAGCAATGGCAGCGACCTTTAGCTCCTTACCTTCAATTTCTAAAGTCTGTCCAACCTTAACACCTGCCAACTGGGCTAGTTTAGCTGTGATGACAACACCATCTTTTAAAGTCAGCTCCTGCTGATGATGTTGCAGATGGATAAAGGGCGTCAAATCTTCCTTCTCTGTCATCATAAGGGTAATTGTCTGAAGACCAGCCTTGCCTTTAAAATCCTTGTCTAGCGTTTTAGAATAGATTTTCTGATAGGCTTGGATGTCCTGCCCTTTCAACATTTCTTCTAACTCTGCCTTGTCCTGATTGGTCGCACTAGGTTTTTCAGAGACAAGCATCTGATACTGTTGGATTTGTTGAAACTGTCTGGACGGAACTCCTGCTACAGAGGATTGGATTCCCAAACCTGCAAAGAGCAAAGCTACAGAACCTGCCACACCAAAGATCGTCATCAACATCCGTTGCTTATAACGAAAGATATTGCGGGCTGTTACCTTATGGGTAAAACTGAGACGACGCCAGATAAAACCGATGCGCTCCAGTAAGATTTTAGCTCCTTTGACAGGAGGTTTAGGCAGTAAAAGCTGGGCTGCTTCGTCATGAAGTTCCCTCCGAGCCACCAGATAGGCTGGTAACACACTCGCCAACCAACTTAAACCAAGAGCAAATAAACTATAGGTCCAATAGAACTGAATCTGGGTTTCTCCCATCACCATGCCTTTTGTAATGACACTTGAAATCACACTGGCTAGTAAATAATGGCCAAGTATGCTACCTAGAGCTGTTCCGACAGTCCCAGCTACTAGACCATAGAGGATAAACTTGGCGATAATATCCTTACTACGATAACCCAAGGCCTTAAAAATCCCTGCATGAGTTCGCTCTTCATCCACAAAACGAGTCATAGTTGTGAAGGTCACCATGGCTGCTACGGCATAAAGCACCACAGGAAAGATATTGCCCACTGCCCGAATACTGGCTGAAGCATTGCTATACATGAGGTAGCCTTGACCACCTGGTATGGTCTGACGATTATAGATCTGGTACCTTTGCTCAGTCAAATCATCCAAAACTTGCTGATGTTTTTCTAATTTTTCCTTTTCTTGGGCTAAATTTTGTTCAGCCTGCTTTAGTCTATCCTCTTCCTTACCCAATTCCTGCTTGGCTTGGGTAAGTTGAGCACGGGCCTGCTCTCTCTGAGCTTGAGGAAGCAAGACTAGCTGACTTTCTTGAGCCTGTATACGAGCTTGAGCAGCTGCTAAACGACGCTTGCCTTCCTGCAAATTAGTTTCAGCCTTGTCAAGGGTCTCTTGACCTTTGTCTAAAGACTCTTGTCCTTCTTTTTTCAAGAGTTGCAGACGTGCCTTGCCATTATCTGACAAAGCTTGTTCAAGGTCTTCCTGATGTTGCTTGGATTTTTCTTCATAAGCTGCTGAGAAAGCATTTAAGTCTGCCAAATCTTGATATTTTAAACGAGCTATATTGTAGACTTTCTGATCAAACTGACTAGGTAAAATCACCCCATAGGCTGTCAGAGTCCCACTTCCACTTCCTGCGTAGCCCATATCTCGCTGGGAGAGGATTTCAGCTGAATCCACAAAACCAGTAATGGTATAAGTATGATCTTTTAAAGAGGAATGACCCTCTTCTTTTTCTTTAAAACTAATCTCCTGTCCTAATCTATATTGCCCCTGCAGATGACTTGCCAAAGCAATTTCCTGATCTGACTGAGGGAGTCGTCCCTCTCTGAGCTGAAAGGTTGAAATTCGCTCTGGTTTGGAGTACAGCCGAATGGCATCCTGCCCATTTTCCATAGTCACATCTGTCAAATAGCCAAACTCAACCTCTGCGCCCTCCGTCTGTTTTAGTTCTTCTTGATCTGCTTGATCCAAACCATAATTAGACATAACTGCCAAATCCAAAGTTTGAGCAGTTGTTAAATAAGCATTAGCTGTCGCCTCCATGTTGGGACTGGTTACTTTGAGACCTACTAGGGATAAAGAACCCAACATCATCAAGGTCAAGATGGATAAAAAACGTCCCTTGGAGCCTGTGAAGGACTGAATTAAGTCCTTCCAATAAGTTTTTCGCTTGATCATGCTAGTACTCCAAACTGTCAATATCCTGAGGATGCTGGTTGATCACCACATCCTTGACACTGGCATCGTGCATATGAATCACGCGATCAGCAATGGGCGCCAAAGCTCCATTGTGAGTCACGATGATCACCGTCGCTCCCTTTTGACGAGACATATCTTGGAGGATTTTCAAAACCTGCTTGCCCATCTGATAATCCAAGGCTCCTGTCGGTTCATCACAAAGGAGAATTTTAGGATTTTTGGCTACCGCGCGTGCAATGGAGACTCGCTGTTGCTCCCCTCCAGAAAGCTGGGCTGGAAAATTATTGAGACGATGAGCCAGACCTACATCTGTCAAAACCTGCCCAGGATTCAAGGCATCTGTCAC
>CAKQBM010000188.1 GCA_934216185.1 uncultured Streptococcus sp.
GGCCTACATGTATGTGGTTGAGTGTGCCGATGGCACCCTCTATACAGGCTATACCACAGACGTCGAACGCCGCCTCAGAACCCATAACTCAGGCAAAGGCGCTAAGTACACCAGAGCCCGTCTACCAGTTAAACTCCTCTATTCAGAAGCCTTCGCCAGCAAACCAGAAGCCATGAGCGCCGAAGCACGCTTTAAGCAAAAAAGCCGAGAGAAAAAACTAGCTTATATCAAAGAACACACGGAAAAATAACCGTGTGTTTTTTGATATACAATATAAATAAAGAGAAAATTCAAGGAAGTACTTTTATTTGCTCAAGAAAACCATCCTTGTCAACATCAAACCAAGTTTCAGTTTTGTCGATATCCAAATTCTTATCAACATAACTATCAAATTTCTTGGATTTATTTAGAATAAAATATTCAACTTTCCCCTTTGCTAAATCATCAATTTCCAATATATTATCTTCAATTCTACCAGAAAAATGACTATCACTTATAGATAAATCATCCTTTTTTAATAATATGACATTTCCTTTATAAATTATCTTTTCATCTTTTACTTCAACTATATCATTCCAATCAAATATAGTACATTTTTTTGTTGAGCTAAATCTCACATAATATCCATTTATAGAATTAGGATTCTCCGAATAAACGAATATTCCTATGGCAAGAATAAGAAGAATTATAACATAAAATATTTCTCTTGATGCCATGAATACTTCTCCTAACAACTCATATCCCTTTTCCTCTGGTTTCGATTGAATATCTCTAACAATATCACTACTTATTCTAACGTAGTATTCTTTATTAATCTTTAAAACATCCTTCATTAATCTTTTTACATTTGTTGAAGAAATTTGACGTTTATCTGACATTTTTGACAAATTAGCTATTACGAAACCCTCATCAACTCTATTAATGCTATAAACCCAATTTGATATCGCCCATTTCTTTTCCTTTTTTGATGGTCTTTCTACTAATACATAAATGTCATCAACTGAATTTATTTTATCTCCAAGTAAAATAGTTCCTATTATAAAAACAATTTTATTTTTTGAGTTTTGATAAAAAATCATTGAGAAAATAATTGAAAAAAATTTTAATAAAGTATCTAAACTGATAATTCTATTAATTTTTCCAGAACTATTATACAATTGTTCAAGAGTGATATAGATAGGAAATTTTGTTATTAACTCTGAAATCAATAGAGCACAGAAAGTAAAAAATACAAATATTAAATAATTTATCTTCTTATTGGATAACTCGACTTCTAGTTTTTTATTATCTATATTCAATTTGGTATGTTTATAATAAATTTTTTGATCAAAAAATGTAGCTCCTATTGAGACAAGTATAAAACTTAATAGACTCCAGGTTAATACTCCATTGGTGATACCAATATTTGAACTCACTACTAGAGGTAGTGTAAATATAGAAATAAATAACATAGGAGAGATTGCAACGAAATCTAATAGCAGTTCAAATACAATAAGAAAAAAAACTAAAATAAACATCCAAGGATTTTTGTTTACACTACCAAATAAAAATCCATACAAAAAAATATTGAGAATTATTAGAAATAAAATTCTTAATATTGAGTTGGTTTTCTTAATTTCCTCTCCTTGTTTTCTAGTATCATTTAATTGATCACGAAAAGTCCCATAATTAATTTCTCTTCTACAGTTAAATTGCCGGTAAAAAAGTATAAAAACTATAAATATAATTAGTATAGCTACAAGTTTCACCAAGTGTGACTTAGTTCTAAATAAAGTAAAGTAACAAAGACATAAACAATAAAATATTTCAATGAGAAACATTGAATATTGCGGATAAACAATAAGCCTCTTAAACTTCTCAAAAAAATCTTTTAAGCTTGAAAAATTCATTAATTCCTCCTACACAACTTTTTCTAATTCCTAATAAACTACCTCATGATAATTCATCCACTTAAGTATAACAAAAAAACACCCTATTTTCATAGAGCGTTTTCAATCTTACTTATCACCCTTGTTACGGATAACAAAGCCGTTTTTCTTTTCGCTTGAGGTGCGGTGTGGGCGTTTGTTGCCACGATTTTCGAAGTCACGGCTGTTTTTCTTAGACTTGCGTTTGAAGTCACGATAGCCACCGTCACGGTCATCACGGTTACGGTCGCCACGGTATCCACCACGACGGTTGTTGTCACGGCCTCGGTTGCCACGACCACCTTTGCCTTTACCGCCAAAGCTACCACCTGATGGTTTGAATGGCAATGGTTTTTCACGGGCAATTTCGACTTCAGGCATTGTTTCTGGGTCTTGAACGGTCAAGCTCAAGATATAGAGAGCCAACTCTTCAGGAGTGAATTCTTGAGCCAATTTAACGGCATCGCCCTTAAACTTGTCAAAGTTAGAACGGATAGCCTCATCCGCAAAGTCACGTTCGATTTTCTTAAGAGCAACTTTCTTCTTAGCTTGGAAGGCTTCTTGAGCTGTTGGTGGCTTGAGGCCTTTCATGCGTTTCTTAGTCAAGTTTTCAATGATACTGAGGTAACCCATTTCGTTAGGTGCTACAAAAGTAATGGATTGTCCTGATTCCCCTGCCCGTCCAGTACGCCCGATACGGTGAACATAGCTTTCTGGATCTTGTGGAATGTCGTAGTTGTAGACATGAGTGACACCTGAAATATCAAGACCACGCGCCGCAACGTCTGTCGCAACCAAAATATCGATTTGGTCGTTCTTGAAGTCACGAATCACACGAAGACGTTTGTTTTGGTCGAGGTCACCGTGGATACCTTCTGCACGGAAGCCACGAAGTTTCAAGCCACGTGTCAACTCATCAACACGACGTTTGGTACGTCCAAAGACAATTGACAATTCAGGTTGGTCAACGTCCATGAGGCGTGTCATGGTATCAAACTTCTCTTGTTCCTTGACTCGGATGTAGTATTGATCAACGTTAACATTGGTCAATTCTTTAGCCTTGATTTTCACATGTTCAGGGTCTTTCATGAACTGAACGCCAATACGTTTGATGGCATCCGGCATCGTTGCTGAGAAGAGAAGGGTTTGGCGATCTTCTGGAACTCGGCTAATGATAGCTTCAATGTCTTCAAGGAAGCCCATGTTAAGCATTTCATCAGCTTCATCCAAAATCAAGGTTTCAATGTGGTTAAGTTTAAGGGCCTTACGTTTGATAAGGTCAAGGAGACGACCTGGTGTCCCTACAACGATATGGGCACCTGAACGGAGGGCCTTAATTTGTTTCTCAATGCTAGAACCACCGTAGACTGAACGCACCTTAACGCCCTTGTCACGACCGAAACGGAAAAGCTC
>CAKQBM010000189.1 GCA_934216185.1 uncultured Streptococcus sp.
TGGTTGATTTCCCAAGTAAGGACAGCAACTTGAACCTCTACTGAACCTGTATCACCTTCGTGACGTGCATATTGTGCGATGATTTCATTTTTTTTCTCTTTTGAGATTGCCATGATGTTTCTCCTTTTTATTTGGCTTCATCCGAGTGACAGGTTGGCATGCCTGTAACCAAGAAGAAGTTATTTGTCTTTACGACATTTCCTATTCTACCAATAACTAACTTCTTTGTCAACTGATTTACTATCCCTGTCTCAAATATGCTACAATAGTTATAGAAAGGATATCTAAGTTAATAATTTCGAAAAACGAGGTGATTATCATGCCTAGATTCTATTCCCATCTCCCCTATTATTTGGTCATCTTTTTCTTTTACTGGCCACTTTATGAGTTGTTATCACTAATCGTTTCTGACTCCCTTACACTCAAGAGTCTCTACGTAAATAATATTCTCTTCTATACACCTCTAGTGATCTTTATTGTGTCGTTACTATATAGCTACCGATTCTATTTTTCAATTTGGTGGTTACTTACTATTGATTTGCTCTTTGGCTTTACTATCATAACCTTTGGTGAGTTTATACTAATTTACTTGCTAATCTACGAAACCTTGGCTCTGATGGGCATGGCTTCCGGTATTGGTATCAAACATATTCTACAAAAAATGAAAAACAAAAAACTTTCACAAAATCCTTGAAAAATCTCACAATCATGCTATAATAATCCATAGAGACAAGTCACTTAGTCCCTTTCTACTAGAGAGTGCGTGGTTGCTGGAAACGCATAGGAAGCCTAAACTGATACTACTCGTGATTTTTTATGAAAACATAAAACGGTGGCAACGTTAGAGCCAATCAGAGGTGTCCCTCTCTTTTGAGGAACATAAATGAAGGTGGAACCACGTTGCGACGTCCTTTCGAGGATGTCGCTTTTTGTTTTTCTAACTTTCGCAATCCTCTGTCCCTGTTTTCAGAATAGGGTTAACACATTCGTCAATAATATAAGTAAGGAGAACATCATGATTAACATTACTTTCCCAGATGGCGCTGTTCGTGAATTCGAATCTGGCGTAACAACTTTTGAAATTGCCCAATCTATCAGCAATTCCCTAGCTAAAAAAGCCTTGGCTGGTAAATTCAACGGTAAACTCATCGACACTACTCGTGCTATCACTGAAGATGGAAGCATCGAAATCGTGACACCGGATCACGAAGATGCCCTTCCAATCTTGCGTCACTCAGCTGCTCACTTATTTGCCCAAGCAGCTCGTCGCCTTTTCCCAGACATTCACTTGGGAGTTGGTCCAGCTATCGAAGATGGTTTCTACTACGATACTGACAATACTGCTGGTCAAATCTCAAATGAAGACCTTCCTCGTATCGAAGAAGAAATGCAAAAAATCGTTAAAGAAAACTTCCCATCAATCCGTGAAGAAGTTACGAAAGACGAGGCTCGTGAAATCTTCAAGAACGACCCTTACAAGTTGGAATTGATTGAAGAACACTCAGAAGACGAAGGCGGTTTGACTATCTACCGTCAGGGTGAATACGTAGACCTCTGCCGTGGACCTCACGTCCCATCAACAGGCCGTATCCAAATCTTCCACCTTCTCCATGTAGCTGGTGCTTACTGGCGTGGAAATAGCGACAACGCTATGATGCAACGTATCTACGGGACAGCTTGGTTTGACAAGAAAGACTTGAAAAACTACCTTCAAATGCGTGAAGAAGCTAAGGAACGTGACCACCGTAAACTTGGTAAAGAACTTGATCTCTTCATGATTTCTCAAGAGGTTGGACAAGGTTTGCCATTCTGGTTGCCAAATGGTGCGACTATTCGTCGTGAATTGGAACGCTACATCGTGGACAAGGAAGTCGCTGCGGGCTACCAACACGTATACACACCACCAATCGCTTCTGTTGAATTGTATAAGACTTCAGGTCACTGGGACCACTACCGTGAAGATATGTTCCCTCCGATGGATATGGGAGATGGGGAAGAATTTGTCCTTCGTCCAATGAACTGTCCACACCACATTGAAGTCTACAAACATCACGTCCATTCTTATCGTGAATTGCCAATCCGTATCGCTGAAATCGGTATGATGCACCGTTACGAAAAATCAGGTGCCCTTACAGGTCTTCAACGTGTGCGTGAAATGTCACTGAACGACGGACATACCTTCGTTGCTCCAGAACAAATCGAGGATGAATTCAAGAAAATCCTTCAATTGATTATAGATGTCTATGAAGATTTCAACTTGACTGATTACCGCTTCCGTTTGTCTTATCGTGACCCTGCTGATAAGCACAAATACTTTGACAATGATGAAATGTGGGAAAATGCTCAACGAATGTTGAAAGCAGCCGTTGACGACATGGGTGTTGAATACTACGAAGCTGAAGGAGAGGCAGCCTTCTACGGACCAAAATTGGATATTCAAGTTAAGACCGCTCTTGGAAAAGAAGAAACCCTTTCAACTATCCAACTTGACTTCTTGCTTCCAGAACGCTTCGACCTTAAATACATCGGAGCTGATGGCGAAGAGCACCGTCCAGTTATGATTCACCGTGGGGTTATCTCAACTATGGAACGCTTCACAGCTATCTTGATTGAAAACTACAAGGGTGCCTTCCCAACATGGCTTGCACCACACCAAGTAACCCTCATCCCAGTTTCTAACGAGAAACACGTGGACTACGCATGGGAAGTAGCTAAAAAACTCCGTGACCGTGGTGTCCGTGCAGACGTAGATGAGCGCAATGAAAAAATGCAGTTCAAGATCCGTGCTTCACAAACCAGCAAGATTCCTTACCAATTGATCGTTGGGGATAAGGAAATGGAAGACGGAACAGTCAACGTTCGTCGTTATGGTCAAAAAGAAACACAAACTGTCTCAGTTGATGACTTTGTTCAAGCTATCCTAGCTGATATCGCCAACAAATCACGAGTTGAGAAATAAGAACCTAGCACAAGAGGCTGAGCAAAAAGTCTTTAAAATCAAAAAAAACGCATAATATCAGGTGTTCAAAAATGTACCTTGATACTATGCGTTTTATTCTTTATAATTTAACTATTTCAAAATTACAAGTTCTCCATTCTTAATTTCCCAAACTTGGTCAAACTTACTTAATAATTCGTTTTGGCGATGTAAAGTAACAATGACGGCACTTGGTAGTTCCAGAACTCTTTCCAATTCCATTTTAAACTGATTAGTATCTAAGGCAGAGAAAGGTTCGTCTAGGATAAGCAATGGATTTTTACGATTTT
>CAKQBM010000190.1 GCA_934216185.1 uncultured Streptococcus sp.
TCCGGTCAAAATCTCTGTTCCAACAGCAATGATTTCTGCTTTCATGTTTCCTCCTACCTATCTATTCGTATTTTTTTTGAAAAAATCGCAGGAAATTTCCTACGATTGATTTTTTATTTGTATCAAAAAACGAACTATTCTACTTCATTTGTTATAAAGATGCTTTGTTGTTGATTATCCCCATTATCAACAGGCAACCGTCCAAACAAATCTTCAAATAAGACAGCATTTGTTTCAAGCTGAGTGACTTCTTCTTGCCCCAAAGAACGTCGCAATATATTCTGCATTTCCAACATATGCTCTCTCGAAACAATCTGGTAAGAAATACCTTGCAACATCTCTCCTTCGCCCTTCAATTGTTGAGATTCAATGGTTTTAAATGAATCTTTATAGCCCAACAAGCTTGGAATACTTTTCGCAGATAAATCAATATTAGTCTGCATATTAGTACTTAGGGCTTTTAAAATAGATTGGTAGTGACTGACACTATTCAAACTAAGAACTTTTTCAACAACTTTTTGAATGACTTCACGCTGACGCTTTTGACGACCATAGTCTCCTTCTGGGTCTTGATAACGCATGCGTGAATAAACAAGCGCTTCTTCTCCATTTATTGTCTGCTCTCCAACGCCGATAGAAATGGTGTTAAATTCTTCCTGGTCACTGATAGAGATTGGGAAACCTAGTGTATTATTGACCGTAATACCTCCCACTGCATCGACTAATTGTTGCAATCCTTGCATATTAACCATAATGTAGCGATCGATATGGATATTCATCATCTTTTGAATTGTTTCTATCGCAAGTTCTGCACCACCACCAGCATAGGCAGCGTTTAGCTTCGCTTCTTGAATACCACCATCTTTATGTTGAATTTTAGTCAGGATATCACGCTCCAAACTCATCATCGTCGTTTTCTTTGTGTGAGGATTGACAGTCAGCAAAATCATACTGTCACTATTTCCAGCCCATTGGTCTGTACGCTCTACGTTCCCAGTATCAACCCCCATCAACAGAATGGTCAAAGGTTCAGTTGCTTCGATAACCTTGGTTTCTTCCCCAATCTTTTTATATGTTTTTGATAAGGTTTGTGTGCCTTGCTGATAAATAGTATACGCAAAAACACCGACACCTAAAACTGTCACAGCTAGAAAAGCTAATACCATTCCAATAATTTTTTTAACCATATTTCTACTAATCTATCAGTTTACCCATCAAGTAAACATCAATAAATTTCCCTTCTTCTATATATGCTCCACGCTCTTGGCGACCTTCAATTATAAAGCCATGCTTTTGATAAAGATAAACTGCAGCCTGATTACGAGTTTGGACAGTCAGTTGGAGACGACGCAGAATGCCACTTGCTTGTGCCCACTCTATGACTTCTTCTAGCAACAAACTTCCCAATCCATTATTCCAATATCTTTTTCCAATCACAATGAAGAGATCTCCAATATGACGGACTCTCTTACGCTGGTCAGCTGTAATATTTACAAGGCCAGCAATTTCATCATTTAACAAGGCAAGTAAAGTAATTTGATTTTCTGAGTGAGCCTGTTTATCCAAAAACAACTCCATCTCAGTATCTGTCAATAGAATACCTTCCCCGTCTAGGCTGGTAAAATCTGTCTCCAAACTCACACGATTTAAAAAGGCCACTAATTCAGCTGCATCTTTAGGCTCTGCTTCTCTAATGAGCAATTCATACTCCATGTTGAAGCTCCTCTAAGAGTTTTTCTGCACGCAAACCCTTTGCTTGAAAATGTAATCTGCGACCGTCTTCTTCTTTTAGAATTTCCAATTCTAAATAAGTATCTGGCAAGGCATCTCCTAAGAGATTGCCCCACTCAATAACAGTCACTCCACCACCAAAGAGAAACTCATCCAAGTCGATAGAATCATCATCTCCTTCAATTCGATAAACATCTAGGTGATAAAGTGGCAGTCTGCCTTCATACTCTCTTACGATAGTATAGGTGGGACTTTTAATCATTTGAGAAATCTGCAATCCTTTCGCAAGTCCTTTAGTAAAGGTCGTTTTACCTGCGCCCAGTTCTCCAGTTAAGATTAAAACATCATTCTTTTCTAATAAATGGCCCAATCGTTCCCCTAAGGATTGTAGCTCTTCTTCATTTTTTGTGTACATATTCCTATTATACCAAAAACTTTTCTTTTGTGTCTATTTTCCTGCTAAACTTACCATCATAACATCCATAAAAACAAGCTTTCTCTAAAAGAAAATGAGCGTAGCAATGACCAATACAAGATCTCGGAAAATATGACCATAAAAGGAAACTTCCTTCTTAACCGAATTTGGGACAAGATAGGCTGCAAAAAACAAGCCCAGTCCAATATAAATCAGAAGTGAGACAATGGTCATTGGATTTCTTAAGAAGAGAAGTGTTGCTAAAATAGTCACCAAAACTGTCTTTTTTCTGTCAAGCATAGCAAGAAAATCGCGCATGTATTTTTTCAAGGGTAAAAAAATCAGCAAATCTAGCCCAAATAGAAAGAAAAAGGATGGCAATAAAAAGTCAACTAATTCTTGCTGCAACGTATTTTTGATGAACAAGTTGTCTGACAAGACAAGAACAGCTCCTAACAAATTAATTAAGAGTAACATACTGTAAAAAAGTTTCACCGACTTCTTACTGGCTAGGACACTATGGACTTCTTGCTTACGGGTATAAAGATAATTTACTCCAGCACAGATTCCTGAAACGAAGACCATACTTCCGAT
Organism: uncultured Streptococcus sp.; assembly: GCA_934216185.1. Taxonomy (GTDB): domain Bacteria; phylum Bacillota; class Bacilli; order Lactobacillales; family Streptococcaceae; genus Streptococcus. The sequence continues at coordinate 2,741 of CAKQBM010000190.1, forward strand.
GAAAAAAGCTGTACTTTGTTTAAAGGACAAGATGCATTCCTTCCACAGGAAACAGCTACTCAAACTGATTTGAATTAAAGCTAACAAAAATAAGATTCTCATTGATTTCATCTTTTCTCTCCCCTCCTACCAATCATTATACTAGGAGAAAAGAAATAACTGTTTTCAATCTTCTCAAATGTCTCTTTTAGACGCTAAACAAACACCAGAGGCTAATACTCAATGAAAATCAAAGAGTAAACTAGGAAGCTAGCCACAGGTTGCTCAAAACACTGTTTTGAGGTTGCAGATAGAGCTGACGTGGTTTAAAGAGATTTTGGAAGAATATAAATTTGAAATAAGACTGATAGTATTCATTTCACTATCAGCCTTACAGGTTATTTAACGTTTCAGAAAAACTATAATATCAAGATTAACTAAACAGTATCTAATTCCTTCAAATAATTTTCTATCTTCATCAACATTAAAGGATTGTTATAAATCTTACA
>CAKQBM010000191.1 GCA_934216185.1 uncultured Streptococcus sp.
ACGTTTTCATTTTACCTATGTAAGTGTTTGCCTTTTTAATGAAACTTCATCTGTTATTTCAAAAAAAGCCTAACCACAGAGGGCTAGACTTCTTGGAAGATTTATGAAAAAAAGAAAGTTTCACTATAATCTCGCTACAAACTACTCTAGAAGATTAACCCAAGGAATATTAATATTCTTATTTATTAAATGTAAATCATCTACACTAATATACTCTAATTGATTTTTAAAAGATAATTGGCTAATTGTACACAAGCTGTGATTATTAGTTACTCTTTTAATACTCTCTTTCATAACATCTATCGGAGCAGGGCGTTTTAAAAACTGACTCATCTTGGAATTTGTTATTTCACCATTATAAAAAGGAATATCTTTTGTGAATATTTTTTTACCACTACAAAAGTCCCAAACAACAGGAGGATATCTATGCAAAAAAGCACTAAATGAAGCTTCATCAACTATGTATATGCCATTATAATTATCAGCTTCTCCTAGCATTGTGGAAGTAATAAAAATCTTTCTAAAATCACGGACTTTCTCTATCCCCAACTTGCTAGTGAATAATTGACTATTCCTTATAAAATAATCTATATTTCTTTCAAATTTTTTTAGATATCCGTAGATCATACATAATTGTTCAGCATGCTCTTTCACAGTATAGGGATATGGTAGAGTCTTACACTCTACAAAATATACAATATCTCCGATAGCGAACATTTGATCAATTTCATAATTTTCCCCTTGATAACTATCTTTTAGGTTAGAAATTGTACGCAGATTTCCATCATGCAACACAGATGATATTGTTTTTTCTAGAAAATAACCTTTTTTAGATAAATCATTCAAATTATTTAATCGCTTAGAAAAATTTGAAATAATAGCAAATGCACCAATAGTATCTTGAGAAATCGATGGAATAATTGCTAAATAGTCTCCTAATTCAATAAAAGGTGTATCAATTAAGTCATAAGATTCCTTACTGAATGTTAAGTTATCTAATATTTTTCCAGCGATATCTTTAGATACTTTTAGAAATTTTTTAATCTCTAATATCCATTGAGTCTTGCTCTTTACAATACATAATTTGTCTAATTGGTTAATATCGTTTTCCTTACCTAGCTTCTTGTTGGATATTTTTCTAACAAATAAATATGCTTTATTCCAATAATCAACAGAAATTCCGTCCAATTCATAAGACTTCCACTCTTCTCCGAATATTCTTTCTAGTTCCATAACATTATAATGATCATTGTAATGTTCATTCACATTATAGTCTATTTTTTTCTCTATACTAGCTTTTCTATAATTACTAATTAGATGAGCATATCTATTATGTCTAGCCCCTTTCTCTCGAAAATTTGAAATCAATACACGTCTATTAAATTCTTCCCCAATAATGTTAATATACAAATGTGGGTCTTTTTTTATTTCAATTTGTGAAAATCTAAAATATTCCATAATATCTTTAATACTTTCATAATTATCATAAAATTCAAAATGCTTGCATATAATATCAACATCTTTTCCACAATATATTTTATTTGATTTTCTAGTAGAAATCTTGGAAAACATAAAATATTTAAGTATTTCACCTGCATATCCTTTTAAAGTATCTCGTATACGTACTCTTTTTTCAAGTTCTGTCTCATTACTGTTAATAACCTCAAAAATATGATTACTATTGTAACTTCTTAAGACTTTTTCTATACATATTAGAATAAGTGATAAGTCAATTTCAACTTTTGTAGGATTTACTTTAAAATAATTTTCTCTAGAGGAAATAAAATCTGAATATAATTGGTCTAAAATTATAACTTGCTCCTTGAATTTCTTCCATACCAATTTATTATCCATGTCAAATTTATTTTCTACAAAAGAGCTAATTTTTTCAAACAGTAGATTTTTATAATCTCTGCTTTTACCCAAACTTAAATCTCCAACGATATTACTAACTTTTGTTATATGTATAATTTCATCCACTGATTTATTGTCCAATTGAAGCAATATTGTATTTATTTTCTCGTCTATTTTCTTTGAATTATTAGGTATTTTAATTAGCGAATCAAATTCATGGAAATCATAAGAAAAATTTTCTATCATTGCAGCAACCTCTATTCCAAAAATGTAAAATCATTATACAAAAAAACACGGCATTCCGCCGTGTTTACATGTTTATTTAACCAATTTCTTCATCTCATCAATACGTGCTACGGTCGCGTCGTACTTCGCTTGGTAGTCGGCTTGTTTGTCGCGTTCTTTTTGGACAACTTCTGGTTTGGCATTGGCTACGAAGCGTTCGTTAGAGAGCTTCTTACCAACCATATCCAGTTCTTTTTGCCATTTAGCCAGTTCCTTGTCGAGGCGAGCGAGTTCTTCTTCGACATTGAGGAGGTCTGCGAGTGGCAAGTAGATTTCTGCTCCTGTGATGACGCTAGACATTACTAATTCAGGAACTTCTACATTAGCTGCAATTTCCAAGTGTTCTGGATTTGTGAAGCGTTTGATATAGTTGACATTGCTGTTAAAGAAGGCTTCCAAGTCGCTATCGCTTGTCTTAACAAGGATGGTGATAGGCTTGCTTGGTGCTACGTTTACTTCTGCACGCGCATTACGAACAGCACGGATCAAGTCTTTGAGGCTTTCTACACCCGTGTGAGCCGCAAGGTCTTCAAAGGCTGGGTTGACAGTTGGGTATTCTGCTGTAACGATAGAGCTTTCTGAGATGTGCCCAAAGATTTCCTCTGTTACGAATGGCATGATTGGATGAAGGAGACGAAGAATCTTGTCCAAAGTATAGAGGAGAACAGAACGAGTGATGACTTTCTCTTCTTCGTTATCGCTATAAAGGACTTCCTTGGTCAACTCAACGTACCAGTCCGCAAACTCGTCCCAGATGAAGTTGTAGAGGATGTGTCCAGCCACACCGAACTCAAACTTATCAAAGTTTTCAGTGACTTTTCCGATGGTTTCATTGAGGTTGTGGAGAATCCAGCGGTCTGTGACATTTCCAGCTTTCTTGTTAACAACTTTTTCGACATTGGCAGTTGCTTGCTCAAGGGTCAATCCTTCATTGTTCATGAGGATGTAGCGAGAGATGTTCCAAATCTTGTTAATGAAGTTCCATGAAGCATCCATTTTCTC
>CAKQBM010000192.1 GCA_934216185.1 uncultured Streptococcus sp.
ATGCTCAGCTATGTCAAGGGTAGAGGTGCCATCATAGCCCTTGGTCGAAATGAGATCCACTGCCGACCGCATGATTTTTTTCTTCCCTTGAGGATAATCAGCTTCCTCTAAGTAATCTTCAAACGATTCAAAAATAGTCTTATCCATTGAACATCCATTCCTTTTAGTATTTTCTCGTGTTTTTCTTTAAACTTTACGGTAACGGCGTAAGCCTACAATATTGAGGATTGTCAAAATGACAAGGAAAATCAGTAGAACACCGATATTTGGCAAAGCGTCTCCAAGGCCACGTCCGTAAAGAATAATCTGACTCATTGCATCACCAGAATAGGTCAAAGGCAAAAATCTACCGACCATCTGAGCCCAATCTCCCATCGATGACAATGGAATAATTCCTGAGAAAAAGAGCTGTGGCATTATCACAAGAGGAATAAACTGCATCATTTGAAATTCTGATTTCGCCAAGGTAGACAAAAGAATTCCGAAGGCCAATGCCACAAGAGCCAGTACTACATTAACTATTATAACATGAAATAGATTTCCGACAACTTCTACATTTAATAACCAAATAGCCGCTAGGACTACGACTGCTGTTTGAAGAATCGCAATTAGTCCATAAGACAACATGTAGCCATAAACAATTTCAGAGCGTTTGACTGGAGTTGCTAATAAACGCTCTAGTGTACCACTGGTACGTTCTTTCAAAAGTGCCATCCCTGAAATCAAAAAGACAAAGAAGAAAACGACAAAGCCTATTAAAACTGGAATCATACTAGTAAAAAAACTTGTATTTTCATCACCATACTGGTAGGATTCCTTGATTTCCGGTGTTTTCGCCTCCAAGTTTAATTGTGGAAGAGCTTGTTTGATACGAGCTATTAATTGATTACTTCCTTCGCTGGCGATACTGGTCCGCAATACTTGGCGGGTCATAGCAGTTTTAGAAGCATCTGTATTGGCATAGTCTACCTGATACTCCCCGTCTTTATAAGAAACCACCGCATCTACTTTTTCATCATCTAAATCTTTCTTAGCTTGATTGAGGTTATTATATATCTGTACACTAACATGGTCCAGATCATCCATTTTCGCCACCAAACTAGTTGGAATATCTTGTGTTGCTAGTTTAATATTCACGGCTGTACTAGCCGAAAACATGAGATTCATCAACCACATGATAAAGACTGGCGCTACAAACATCATGGCAAGAGTTCGTTTATCACGAAGCAATTCTTTCAACACTTTTTTCGCAATAGCTAAGGTTCTCATCTTACTCTCCTTCCGCCTTCAAAAAGACTTCTTCAATACTTGACACACCATAACTTTCTTTGAGATTTTTTGGTGTATCAAAGGCAATGATGTTTCCACCTAACAAGAGACCAACCTTATCCGTCAGCTCTGCTTCATCCATAACATGGGTGGTGACTAAGATTCCTACGCCCTTGTCTCTGAGCGCCATCAACTCTTTCCAAATTTTCTTTCGAAGAGAAGGATCGATTCCAACCGTTGGTTCGTCCAAAATCAAGAGTTGAGGGTTTCCTAAAAACGCAATGGCTAGCGATAAACGTCTCTTCATCCCTCCGGAATAACCAGCTACGGCCTTATTTAACTGATCTGTTAAATCTACCACTTGAGCTACATGGACAATTTCTGTTGTTAAGTCTTTTTTTGAAAGTCCTTTTAGCTGACCCAAAAATTCCAAATTTTCTTGACCTGACAAGGCTTCGTATAAAGCGTCTGACTGAGCCATATAGCCAATATCTCCCAGAATATGACGATTGGGCATGGTCTGGTCTAAGACTAGAGCGATACCACTATCCGCCTTTTCCATTCCTAACATGGTTTTAATCATGGTTGATTTACCAGCACCTGAAGGACCAATCAAACCAATAATTTCTCCTGCCTGTAATTTAAAACCAACATGATTTAAAACGATTTGACGGCCAAAAGATTTTACTAAATCTTGTAAATGTAGCAATGTTTTCATTTACTTCCTCCTAAGTGAGTGGATACTCACTTTTAAAGATAAGACTATTATAGTGAGTGGATACTCACTTGTCAAACAAAAAGTAAAATTTTTCATAACAAAAAATCTTCGAATGCAAATCGAAGATTTTTAAGAATTCATAAGGAAATCTGCTTCTATTTTAGAATCCCTTCTTGAACCAAAAACTCACGTGCTACTTCTTCAGCTGATTTCCCTTCCACACCAACTTGGTAGTTCATCTGACTCATCTGGCTTTCAGTGATTTTACCAGCTAGTTTATTAAGAACAGCTTCCAACTCAGGATGTTTTTCGAGTAACTCAGCTTTCATGAGAGGCGCCCCTTGATAAGGAGGGAAGAGGTGTTGATCATCTTCCAAAACTACCAAATCATAGCGAGCAATTTCCGCATCCGTCGAATAAGCATCCGTTATCTGGATATCACCTGATTGAATAGCTTGATAGCGTAAAGCAGGTTCCATGGTAACAACATTAAGATTCAAGCCATAAAGAGTTTTTAATCCTTTATTACCATCCTCACGGTCATTAAATTCGAGTGTAAATCCTGCTTTTAGCTGACCCTCAACCTTTTTTAAATCTGAAATCGTCTTAAGGCCATATTCTTGTGCAATCGTTCTTGGTACAGCTATTGCATAAGTATTTTGATAAGCCATAGGCTTAAGAAAAGCGAGTTGATCCTGCTTTAAGATTCCATCACGCGCTACTTCATAAACCTTCTCTGAATCATGACTAACTTTTGGGGAGGGCTGCAATAAACTTTCAGTTATAGTACCCGAAAACTCAGGATAAATATCAATATCCCCTTTTTTCAGCGCTTGATAAAGGAAATCTGTCTTCCCAAAGTTAGGTTTAACCGTCACCGTCATATCCGTATTTTCCTCAATGAGAAGCTTGTACATATTCATGAGAATCTCAGGTTCAGGTCCCAACTTCCCTGCAATGACGAGATTTTCTTTCTTGTTATGGGGAATGATGCTTGGAGCATAACTAGCTCCCAAACCAAGGACCATGACAGCAAAAGTCGCGACAATCGTATGCAGCTTTGCCTTTTCCATCCACTTGAGAAGAATATTAAAGAGAATGGCCAAAATGGCTGATGAGATTGCTCCGATTAAAATCAGACTGGCA
>CAKQBM010000193.1 GCA_934216185.1 uncultured Streptococcus sp.
TAGGTGCAGTGTTTGGAGAAATAGGGTTCAATCTTAGCCCATTCTTGATCGTTTAAATCAGTATCATATGCTTTGCGGGTCATAACCCTAGTTTAACATTTTTTTGTGAATACAGGTTCTAAATAATCGACCACGAAAATTTCTTAAGTGGAAAACGCCTTATCTTATGAAGTATGCTACGGGAAAGCTATAGTTTATTGAAGCTAGAATAGTACACTATAGTTGCTAAAACATTTCTAGAAATTAAGTTAACTTTCCTAATCAATTTGTTCATTTCTTATTTCATTCTATTGTATACACTTAATTTGACAATTCAAGATTTAAAAATATATACTAATATTTGACAAGTCATCCTAAAAGAGTTATTATATTGATGTGTTATAGATTGATTGAATCTAACTAAAGGATCCTATTCAATCAATGTATATCACTTAAGGTTCATACAGCTACCCTTACCGGACAAAAACTGTAAATAATATTATGGGGGGTCAAACATGAGCACTCTAATCGAACTCGAAATGCTACCAAGTGAAAATACAAACGAACAAGATATGCTAGAGTCTTGTGAAATCACATGTGGTGTCAGTTGTAGCGTCACTGGATAACTAATATATAACAGGCCTCTTTCCGCAAAACAGTCGAAAGAGGCTTATTTTATACTCTTCGAAAATCTCTTCAAACCACGTCAGCGTCGCCTTACCGTACTCAAGTACAGCTTGCGGCTAGCTTCCTAGTTTGCTCTTTGATTTTCATTGAGTATTATTTGTAAGGAGAAATGTATGGATTTTATAAAAAACAGTCTTTTGTCTAATAATATAGTATATACTGAAGATGAAGATTGGTGTTATATTGCAAAACAGAATCTTACGGTAGACCAAGGGTGGAAAATTCATATTAGCACCCAATTAAAAGATTATAAGAAAATATTCCGTATACTATTACCTTTTCTAATTAAACATCAATACTGCTTTAAAGTTTGTAAGAATATTCATAGACTAAAAAAGATTAACTCTCCCCGAGAAATATCACCAACTGCAAACAAATTTATTACAATCTACAATAATAGTTCAGGAGAGGCAAGAAGTGCTATTCTTGACTTAGTATCACTTCTTGCAGAATTCAAAGCTCCTAGAATACTGACAGATTTTCAATGTGGACGCCACTCTCCTGTACATTATCGCTTTGGAGCATTCAAAAAAATTAGAAGATATGATAAACAAAACAAAAAATTACTTTATCTTATCAAAGATAATACTGGCAATTTCGTAGAAGATAAAAGGCTTAATTATCCAATTCTACCTACATATGTTAAACCTCTATTTACAAATCAAGAGCTAGAAGATTATTTTTTAGTTGATATTAAAACTCAAAGTCAATCAAACACCCCTATTACAAACTATAATATGGAGTGTATACTAAAAAAATCCAACAGAGGAAATGTATATAGAGCCTCTCTAAGCTCAACTCACCAGAAAGTCATTATTAAGCAGTGCCGCCCATTCTTATCGTATGATTTTGAGGGTAAGTATTATGCTAACGATGAATTACGTAATGAAGCATTATTATTACAATCATTTGAATCCAAGACATATACTGGGTACTTTATAGAAGATTTTTATATCTCAGATGATTACTTCGTAGTTCAAGATTTTATAGATGGAGTAGACTTACTTAATTTTTTGAAACAGTCAAACATCGATACAAACAAGAGAATAGGTATTATGAATAAAATAGTTGATATTCTAAATGATATTCATTCTGAGGGATATAAAATCGGGGACTTATCACCTTCAAATTTTCTATACTCTTCTAAAACTGATGATGTTTTTTTGATTGACTTAGAAAACTTAGAACCTATCATGACCACTGTACGTAATGTACACACACCTTTTTTTGTCAATCCTGATGTAGACTTAAAACAAAGTACTATTGGACAAGTGTATTTTGCTCTATGTATGCTAGGATATTCTATATTTACGAGTGGAACATTAAAATTTCTTAAAGGCGACTCTAAATATCATATAACTGTACTGAACAAAATAGAACAATTACTAGAACTATCACATACTCAAGGTCAGCTCACAGATGAGCAACTATTTTGGTTACAATATCTACTAAATTTAAGTCAAACAAACAATTTAGTCAAAATTAAAAAAATAGAGGAACATAAATATGATTACAAAACAGAATGTAATAGTGTTCTACGATTTTTACTAGATAAAACTGTAAATTCTGAAGGAAGAATCACTTCTTCAACAGAATTTGGAAATTTCGTAAGTAATTTATCATTCCAACACGGAATAGCTGGACTATTGTTTCCTCTAAATAAATTGTACCACCCAGAACTGGATTCTAAAATATTCTCCATCATCAAGAAGGCAGTGACAATTAGAACGACACACACATATGAATATCAATACTCACTGCTATTTGGTGATGCAGGCTATCTATGGTTACTCCTACATTTATTTTCTATCAGTAAAAATCAATACTATCTACAATTAGCAAACGACACCGCTAAGAAATTAATAGAGAATTATGATACTCTAGAGGAAATAGACTTTGCATTGGGAAAATCTGGTGTCCTATTATCATTAATAAAATACTATCAATTTACCAATGACAATACTCTTAAAATTTTCATCCACAATAGTATAGGGGAAATTTATCATTATTTCCTACAAAGAGATACAGCCAAAGAAACCATTTTAGACTATAGCTTTGCTCATGGATATTGTGGAATTGCATATACTTTATTTGCCTATTCTAAAGTCTTAGAACCTTCTATGTTCTATAATGATCTCCATACATTCCATACTGAATTAAAAAAATTATTAGAAAAAGTTACTTCTAATACTGAAAATTTAGGAAATTTACAACTTTCTTGGTGCGAAGGAATTTCCGGAATAATCTTATATCTTTGTATGTACGATTGTGACGGAAACAAAGATATTATTAGTAAATATCAAGAATTTGTTTTTAACCATCATCTAAAAATGATGACAGGATATTGCCACGGAATAACTAGCTTACTACAAACCACTGTCTACAATCAAAACAAATTACTGATGAAAAAAATCCAACAGGTAATTTTAGCATGTTCTGAACGAGATGATCACGGT
>CAKQBM010000194.1 GCA_934216185.1 uncultured Streptococcus sp.
CAGGATTTGGAAGTCTTGAACAATGAACGCGGGGCTCCTTATTTTAGTCAGGCACCATTTTCAGGAAAGATTTGGCTCTCTATCAGCCACACAGATCAGTTTGTGACAGCCAGTGTCATTTTGGAGGAAAATCATGAAAGCTAGTCCACATAGACCAACTAAGGCTCTGATTCATCTGGGAGCTATTCGACACAATATTCAGCAAATGGGGGCTCATATCCCTCAAGGAACTCTCAAATTTGCAGTGGTCAAGGCCAATGCCTATGGGCATGGAGCTGTTGCTGTTGCGACGGCGATTCAAGATGATGTAGATGGTTTTTGCGTTTCCAATATCGATGAAGCCATTGAACTCAGACAGGCTGGACTCAGCAAGAGAATCCTCATTTTAGGAGTTTCTGAAATCGAAGCTGTTGCTCTAGCTCAAGAATACGACATCACCTTGACGGTGGCGGGATTGGAGTGGGTTCAAGCACTCTTAGATAAGGAAGCTGACCTAACTGGATTGACAGTCCATCTCAAGATTGACTCAGGGATGGGACGGATTGGTTTTAGAGCGGCCAGTGAGGCTAATCAGGCTCAAGACTTGCTCCTTCAACGCGGTGCTCGTGTTGAAGGAATCTTTACCCACTTTGCAACTGCGGACGAAGAATCAGAAGCCTACTTTAATACCCAGTTAGAACGGTTTAAAACTATTTTGGCCAGTATGAAAGGTCTTCCAGAGCTGGTTCATGCCAGTAATTCGGCAACGACTCTTTGGCATGCAGAGACTATTTTCAACGCGGTTCGTATGGGAGATGCTATGTATGGTCTTAATCCAAGCGGAGAGGTTTTGGACTTGCCTTATGACTTGACTCCAGCCTTGACCTTGGAATCTGCCCTTGTTCATGTCAAGACAGTTCCAGCTGGAGCCTGCATGGGCTATGGAGCGACCTATCAGGCGGACAGCGAGCAAGTTATCGCGACGGTGCCAATCGGCTATGCGGATGGTTGGACACGAGACATGCAGAATTTCTCCGTCTTGGTAGATGGGCAAGCTTGCCCAATCGTTGGGCGGGTTTCTATGGACCAAATTACCATTCGTCTGCCTAAGCTTTATCCGCTAGGAACAAAGGTAACCTTAATTGGTTCCAACGGGGATAAGGAAATCACAGCTACTCAGGTAGCGACCTACCGTGGAACCATTAACTACGAGGTAGTTTGTCTTCTCAGCGACCGTATTCCGAGAGAATATTATTAAAAAGAAAGGAGTGGAGCATGAATCTACATCAACCCTTGCATGTCTTACCTGGTGTGGGACCAAAGTCAGCAGAGAAATACACCAAACTAGGAATTGAAAACTTGCAAGACCTCTTGCTCTACTTTCCTTTCCGTTATGAAGACTTCAAGACCAAGCAGGTTCTGGAGCTGGAAGACGGAGAAAAGGCTGTTCTGTCTGGTCAAGTCGTGACTCCTGCTAGTGTCCAGTATTATGGTTTTAAGCGCAATCGTCTGCGCTTTAGCCTCAAGCAGGGAGAAGTCGTTTTTGCGGTAAATTTCTTTAACCAGCCCTATCTAGCTGATAAGATAGAGTTGGGAGCAACTCTTGCCATCTTTGGAAAATGGGACCGTGCCAAGGCTAGTCTGACAGGGATGAAGGTCCTAGCTCAGGTGGAAGATGACCTCCAACCTGTCTATCGTCTGGCTCAGGGAATCAGTCAGGCCAGTCTGGTCAAGGTCATCAAGACGGCTTTTGATCAGGGACTAGACCTCTTGATAGAGGAAAATCTTCCCCAGTCTTTGCTGGACAAATATAAACTCATGTCCCGTTGTCAGGCCGTTCGTGCCATGCATTTTCCTAAGGATTTGGCAGAATACAAGCAGGCCCTTCGCCGTATCAAATTTGAGGAACTCTTTTATTTCCAAATGCAATTGCAGATGCTCAAGTCTGAAAATAGAGTTCAGGGAAGCGGTCTGGTTCTGGATTGGTCTCAGGAAAAAGTGATAGCAGTTAAAGAAAATCTACCTTTTACCTTGACCTCAGCTCAAGAAAAAAGTTTGCTGGAAATTTTAACCGATATGAAGTCGGACCACCACATGAATCGTCTTTTGCAAGGGGATGTGGGGAGCGGGAAAACGGTAGTCGCTGGCTTGGCCATGTTTGCGGCGGTGACAGCTGGCTATCAGGCTGCCCTCATGGTGCCAACAGAAATCCTTGCAGAGCAACACTTTGAGAGTTTACAGAACCTCTTTCCAGACTTGAAACTGGCTCTTTTGACAGGTTCCTTGAAAGCTGCAGAAAAGAGAGAAGTCTTGGAGACTATTGCCAAGGATGAGGCTGATTTGATTATCGGAACCCACGCTCTGATACAGGATGGGGTGGATTATGCTCGTCTGGGCTTGATTATCATTGATGAGCAGCACCGCTTTGGTGTAGGGCAAAGGCGTGTTCTGAGAGAAAAAGGCGACAACCCAGATGTCCTCATGATGACGGCGACTCCTATTCCACGGACGCTGGCCATCACAGCCTTTGGCGATATGGATGTTTCCATTATCGACCAGATGCCAGCAGGGCGGAAGCCTATTGTGACGCGCTGGATTAAGCATGAGCAGCTGCCTCAGGTCTTGACTTGGTTAGAGGGAGAAATTCAAAAAGGTTCCCAAGCCTATGTCATCTCTCCCTTGATTGAAGAATCTGAAGCTCTGGACTTGAAAAATGCTATTGCTTTATCTGAGGAGTTGACAGCTCATTTTGCAGGTAAGGCAAAGGTGGCTCTGCTACATGGTAAGATGAAGAGTGACGAAAAAGACCAGATTATGCAGGAGTTCAAAGAGAGAAAGACTGATATTTTGGTTTCGACAACGGTTATCGAGGTCGGGGTCAACGTTCCCAATGCAACCGTTATGATTATCATGGATGCCGATCGGTTTGGTCTCAGCCAGCTTCACCAGCTCAGAGGTCGTGTTGGTCGGGGAGACAAGCAGTCCTATGCTGTTCTCGTTGCCAATCCCAAGACGGATTCTGGGAAGGACCGCATGCGCATCATGACAGAAACCACCAATGGATTTGTCCTTGCGGAGGAAGATTTGAAAATGCGTGGTTCAGGTGAGATTTTTGGAACCAGACA
>CAKQBM010000195.1 GCA_934216185.1 uncultured Streptococcus sp.
CGTATTATCTGCACCTAAACGATTATTGAACGGTAGAATATATGAGAATGTTGGATCAAAGTTTCCTGCTCCGAATGGAATTTCATCAGAAGCGTCTCCATTTCCGTTCGCATCTTTATCCTTAAATTCTTGTAGTACTTTTACTAAATCATCATAAGTTTCTGGAACCTTTAACCCTAAATTATCTAGCCACTTTTTATTAATAAATAGCTGATTAGCTACTGTAGGACGCATTGGTAATTTTTTAGGCAGGCTGTAGATATGACCATCTGGTGAAGTAATCATAGCTTTAATCTTAGGTTCTTTCTCCATAGCCTTAGTTAAATTAGGCATGTTTTCCTTGATTAAATCTTCCAATGGAATAAACAAAGATTGGTTCTGAGCAATTTCTGAATCTGTAAAAGCATTTGAACCTAAAAATGCATCTGGTAAATCTCCACTAGCAACCAACACAGATTTCTTATCTGCCCAATCTGCGGCTACAAGTGTATCGCATTTAACATCAATACCTGCTTCCTTGGCAGAATCTGTTAGAAAACCTTTATGATAATCTTCTCCCCAGTCAGACCAACGAACAGTTGTGATTTTATAAGAATCTTCTCCAGACTTATCGTCCTTATTCGCATTATTGGAATTTGCACAGGCTGTTAAGCTAGCAAGTGTAACTGTTCCTAAGAACAAATATGTAAATGATTTATTTTTCATGTTTTTCTCCTATTCTTTCAACGCGCCAATCATTACGCCTTGATTAAAATATTTTTGAACAAAGGGATACAACAACATAATCGGAGCGGTTGAAATAACAATTGCTGCATATTTCATCATATCGGCCTTGATACGAAGATCTGATGCCACTTCTCCTGTTGCTTGCGATTGTAACATTTGGTTACTAATTAGTAAACGTCGTAAAATTAATTGCAATGGTTGCAAATTTTCATTCGTTAAATAAATTAAAGCATTAAACCACGAATTCCAAATACCAACTGCAGTCCAAAGTCCAATAACTGCTATAATAGCTTTTGATAAAGGAACGACTATCTTAATAAAATAACGAATTGTACCACATCCATCAATTTGCGCAGCCTCCCACATCCCGTCTGGAATACTATTATTAAAGAAAGTTCTAGCAACAATAATATTGTATGATGAAACTGCAAAAGGTATTACCATTACCCAAAATGTATCAATCAAGCCTACATTCTTTACTGTTAAGTAGGTAGGAATCAAGCCACCTGATACGAACATAGGAATAATGTATAGAATGCTCATCCACTTTCTACCAACTAATTCTTTTCTAGATAAAGCATAACCAGCTGGAATATTGACTACTAAAGCAACTAAGGTACCAACAACAGTATATAAAATGGTATTTAGATAGCTACGCAAAAATAAAGGTTGTTGAATAAGACGTAAATATCCATCTAATTTCCATTCTCTAGGAATAAACCATACCTTCCCGTTTGCAACATCTGAAGGATTGCTAAAAGATGCAATCAGTACAAACCATAACGGATAAACAATTAACAAGATAAGGAAAATTGCTAAACCATAGGTAACTATATCAAATAATAATTCAGAGTTTGTTTTTCTTGATTTATGAAACCATCTCACTTTAAGCACTCCTTCCTTTAAAAAAGACCCGTTCTAGTATATCTTTTTGAGAACCAGTTAACAGATAACAAAATTATTAGATTGACTACGGTGTTAAATAACCCTATAGCTGTCGAATAACTATACTGAAAGTTCACCATACCAACTTTATAAACATATGTCGAAATTATCTCACTTCCTGCTAAATTAAGAGGATTCTGTAATAGTAACACTTTCTCAAACCCTACACTTAATAAACTACCTGCTCTTAATATTAGTAAAATCATAGCAGTCGGCAAAAGTAATGGTAATTCTATATGCCGAATTTTTTGTAATCTAGAGGCACCATCCATAGTTGCAGCCTCATAATATGTAGGATCAATTGCAGAAAGGGCTGCTAGATAAATAATACTATCCCAACCTATATGTTGCCATACATCACTCCAAACATACACACCTGCAAAATTAGTAGGTTTTGATAAAAAATCTGGAATAGTAATTCCAACAGACTTAAATACATTCGCTAACAAACCGCTAGTAGGAGATAAAAATAAGATAATCATCCCACACATAACCATTGTAGAGATAAAATGGGGTAAGTAAGTTGTTACTTGAAATATTTTTCTAAATTTACCAACTCTTAACTGATTACTAATGATAGCTAGTATAATAGGTAAGGGGAATCCTACTACAATACTATAAAGTGAAATTTTTAATGTATTGAACATAGTTGTCCCGAATTGGAATGATGAGAAAAATTGAGTAAAGTACTTAAATCCCACCCACTGACTAGCAAAAATACCATTGGCTGGTGAGTAGTCTTTAAATGCAATAATTAATCCCAACATGGGAATATAGGAAAATAAAATCAATAGCAATATTGAAGGAAAAAGTAATATGTATAACGGAATACTATGCTTTAATTTTATTTTATGAAGTTGAGATGCTACTTTCATGTTTTTCCTCCTATCTGATTTTCTACGATTATTTTACACCAAAAAGAATTCCCTTAATATAACTTTTTGGACTAGGTTTATCAATTTTTCAGTTTATCAGTTCTAAGAACTATTACTTTTCCGACATCTTGATAAAACATATCTGTTTTGTACATGATATCGTATTTTCAAAGTGCTATAATTTAAATACGAGGCAAGTATATGAAATTAAATCACGACTTATCAAAAAAACATTCTATTCATTTTTTCTTTAAACTCCTACTTGTACTACTATTGATAAATATTTTAATCAATATTGCTATGAGTAATATAACCAGAAATTTTATTAAAAGCCAAAATATAGTACACTTACGTAGTTCAATTGAAATTTATGCCGACTCTGTTAATGAGAAATTGCATTCTGTAGAACGCTTTATGTACTCAACAATAACGCATAATGAATCTTTAGAGAAATTAAATCATGTACAAACGTTTCTTGAGTATCAAGAAAATCTCAAAAAAGTTCAAACTAGCTTTGCAGAGTTTGAATATCAAAATGAAACTCATAT
>CAKQBM010000196.1 GCA_934216185.1 uncultured Streptococcus sp.
TTACTGTCCAAGATTGTTTTTTCAACAACGGTAAAGCCTTTTTCTTCCAGAAGGCGCTTAGCTTCATCCTTTTGGACAACCGAATTGGGCTCGCTCTGAGTATAGAGGATTCCAATCGTTTTAGCCTTTGGTAGAACTTTCTTTATCAAATTGATTTGGGTTGAAATGGCATCTGATGACTGATCGCTTGTCCCAGTTACATTGCCCCCAGGATGTTCTCTTGACTCAACCAACTTGGCACTGACAGGATCTGTTACCGCTGAAAAGATAACCGGTGTCGTTTGCGTTGTATTGGCCAAACTCTGAGCAGAAGGTGTTGCGATGGCTAGAACGACATCACTAGATTCTGCTAGTTGCTGGGAAATGGTTTTTAGATTTCTTTGCTCTCCCTGTGCATTTTGCAAATCAATCTCAATATTTTTCCCTTCAACATAGCCTTGTTTGGCCAGCTCATCCACAAACCCTTCTCTAGTAGCGTCCAAAGATTGATGAGTAATAAACTGCGAAATACCGATACGAAAAACATCTTTTTTCTTATCTGCCTTCAACTGATGTAAACTGATCAGAGAGGTCAAGAGAATCCCCACTACCAAGAGGGGTGCTAGTAATTTTCGAACAACTTTCATAATGAAACTCCTTCTCAGAAAAGATAAAACAAAAAACCGCCTAGATACTATCTAAACGGATGCTTGAAATAATCTAACAAGTTACAACTTAGCTAGTCCATTTAGATATTCATCTATATGGACCACAATCAAAAATCTTAGCCACATAGATACAAACAAATTGCTTGAACTGTTTGCATCCATGGTGACATGTCTACAAACACTATCTAAAGTAGCTAAAGTAAAAGTTTTGATTCATCGTTACAGCTTGTCTCTTATTCATTTCTTTTTCTGCTTTCTTTTTTGATGTTTCCTATCTTACCACCTTTTTCATTACCTGTCAAGAATATTTCAAAATTTTTTAAAATTTTTCGAAAATTCTTTCAGGACGCTTTCAAAGTTTTTTAAATCAGTCCAACAAAAAAGGTTTATAATTTCCATAAAAGTTGACATGGAAATTATAAAACCATTATTAGTTTAATCCTTGTTGGTAACGCGCCAATTCGGCTTGGTTCGCCCAAACATAGTGACCTGGACGGATTTCTACCATAGATGGCTTATCAGTCTCATAGTCGTGTTGACTTGGATCGTAAACCTTCAAGACCTTCTTACGTTCCAAGATTGGATCTGGGATTGGTACCGCTGAAAGCAAGGCTTGAGTATATGGGTGAATTGGATTGTTAAACAATTCTTCTGTTTCTGCAACCTCTACAATAACACCCTTGTAAATAACTGCGATACGATCTGAAATAAAGCGAACGACAGACAAGTCATGGGCGATGAAGAGATAGGTCAAACCAAGTTCTTTTTGGAATTTTTTAAGCAAGTTCAAGACTTGGGCACGTACAGAAACGTCCAAGGCTGAAATGGGCTCATCCGCAATAACAAAGTCTGGTTGCATGACCAAGGCACGGGCAATACCGATACGTTGACGTTGACCACCTGAGAATTCATGAGGGTAACGAGTCAAGTGCTCAGCAAGAAGACCTACTTCACGGATAATATTTTTAACTTTCTCTTTACGTTCTTCTTCATCTTTGAACAGATGATGATTATAAAGACCTTCAGAAATAATATAATCAACAGTCGCACGTTCATTCAAACTTGCGGCAGGGTCTTGGAAAATCATCTGGATACGACGAATCAATTCTGCAGCTTGTTCACGCGATTTCTTTCCATTAATCTTTTGACCTTCAAAAATGATATCTCCATTACTTGTATCATTAAGACCGATGATAGCACGACCAATAGTTGTTTTCCCACTACCTGACTCACCAACAAGCGAGAACGTTTCTCCCTTGTTGATAAAGAAGTTAGCATTTTTAACCGCGACAAACTTCTTACTTCCTTCACCGAAGGAAATTTCTAAATCTTTGATTTCTACTAATTTTTCAGACATTTCCTTCCTCCTAGTCTGCCAGATGGGCAAATCCCATTTTATCACGGATCTTATCGTGAAGATTTGCAATCACAGCTGGTTTTTCTACTTTTGGAGCATCCTCATGAAGTAGCCAAGTTTTAACCCAATGTGTCTCTGATACTGAGAATTGAGGAGCTTTTTGTTCGAAGTCAATCTGCATTGCATAGTCAGAACGCAAGGCAAAGGCATCCCCTTTCAGGTCAGTATAAAGTGACGGAGGTGTTCCTGGGATTGAGTAAAGATCCCCTTTATCATCAGCAAGCTGAGGCAAGCTAGACAAGAGACTCCATGTATATGGATGACGAGGATCATAGAAGACTTCCTCAACAGTTCCATACTCAACGATTTCTCCTGCATACATAACCGCTACCTTATCCGCAATACTTGCTACCACACCAAGGTCGTGGGTGATAAAGATTGTTGTGAAATGGTACTCGTTTTGTAAAGATTTTAGCAAATCAATAATCTGTGCTTGGATGGTTACATCCAAGGCAGTCGTTGGCTCATCACAGATCAAGACATCAGGTCGGCAGGCAAGGGCAATCGCAATAACGATACGTTGACGCATTCCTCCAGAATATTGGAATGGGTATTCATCAAAACGTCTATCTGCATCTGGAATCCCAACCTTATTCATGTAGTCAATGGCCAATTCTTTTGCTTCTTTAGCTGTTTTTCCTTGGTGTTTTACAATAACTTCTGTAATCTGACTACCAATTGTTTTAATTGGGTCCAAACTAGTCATTGGGTCCTGGAAGATAGTCGCAATCTTAGCACCACGAATTTGTTCCCAATTCTTGTGAGAAGATAAAGCTGTCAAATCTTGACCACGGTAGTCAATGCTTCCTTGGGCAATGCGACCATTTTCTTCGAGCATACCTGTGAAAGTCTTTGTCAAAACAGATTTCCCTGATCCTGACTCACCTACCAAGGCCAACACTTCACCTTCAACTAGTTCAAGGGAAACGCCGCGAATGGCTGTCAATACTTTGTCACGAACGTCAAATTCCACGACAATATCGCGAGCAGTCAAAATTACATTTTTTTCTTTTGTCATTTCTAC
>CAKQBM010000197.1 GCA_934216185.1 uncultured Streptococcus sp.
TAGTCTTCTTAACAACATTATCGCCTTCTTTGAGGTATTCAACCTCATCCTTAGCTGGCACTTTGACCACTGTAGGTATTGATGGGACTACCACTGCCGGTTCTTCATGTGGAATGAGGCTGCCGTCTGCAGGGTTAACAGTATAGGTTGTGGTTACTGTTCTTGTTCCTGGTGTACCAGCTGTTGTTACATTTTTTCCACCTTTAGCTCTCGTAGCATCTCTCTCATAACGAACACTTGGCTCAAGTGGCGTAACAACAACTGTTGATTTAGCGCCGTTTCTCTTGAAAATTTCTGTTGTCTCTGTTGGAGTAAGGGCACCGGTACTTGCATTGACCGCGTAAGTTGTAGTCTTCTTAACAACATTATCGCCTTCTTTGAGGTATTCAACCTCATCCTTAGCTGGCACTTTGACCACTGTAGGTGTTGATGGGACTACCACTGCCGGTTCTTCATGTGGAATGAGGCTGCCGTCTGTCGGATTCACAGTATAAGTGGTAGTGACTGTTCTAGTGCCTGGAGTACCAGCTACTGTAACTTTCTCTCTTCCTTTAGCTCTCGTAGCGTCTTTCTCATAACGTACACTTGGCTCAAGTGGTGTAACCACAACTGTGGATTTAGCACCATCTTTCTTGAACACTTCATCAAGTGTATTGTTAGTAATCTGTCCTGTATCAGGATCTTTCATACTAACAGTTGTTGACTTAATGATGTCATCTCCGCGTTTACTATATACAACAGTTTCTCCAACTTTTTCTACTGATTTAATAGTTGTAAGTTTTGGATCTTGATATCCAGTTGCATCTAAAGAAATGCGTTTACCAGATATAAATTCTGGTCTTCTATTAATCATATCGGCTTCAAAATAAGAACGTGAACTATGACCTCCGCTGGTTCGTCCAACATTTATAACAACATCACTATCATTGCTGACGCCTTTTCTTATCGTCGAATCATTATCAACAATATAATGAATCATTTTACCAGACTTGGCTATTTTTTTGCTATCTAAACCTTTTTGCCAAAATTCACGACTGGAAAGCAAATTGGTCACAACTTTTGGAGCATTAAATGTTGTTCCTTTTTTTAATACATTATTATAAAAGTTTCTATAAGCCCGCTGTTCTTTAGGAGACATAACTCTGCTGTCAGAATATGCCAACTGATAGGCTTCAACCATTGCCCGTTGTACTAAATATCCTCCTAAAGAGTGTCCTGTCAAATATAGATTGGTAATACTCTTATCTTTGGCCAGTTCACGCATGATATTTTCTGCATCGATCCCTTGTTGAGGATTGCTTCCTAATCCAAGTGTTATATCAGCTCCTATATCTTTGGCATCACTTGTTCCACGAAAGGCTAATACTTGTGCAGTTCCATTTGGTAAATATAAGAAATCACTCTTAGTTTCATACAAGACAGCATCTAGTCCACTGGATGTATGATAACTTTTCTTCCTTTCCCAATAAGGTCCCAGTTCCTTATTCATCATCATATATTCATAACGTGGTCTACTGTCACCATTCTTTTTATACAACTCTGATTCTGTTAAGGGTTTCTTATAATCCAGCACTCTATCAATATAATTATCATCACGGTAGGACAATTCCATGAACATAATCATATCGCGCTCACTGACATTCCATTTTAATTTTTCATCTGGCTTTTCGTTACTGTCAATAATACCATCACCATCAGTATCTTCTAATAAGGGATGACTATTATAGCCTACATACTTTTTCCCACCTTTTTCATAAATATAAAGTTCTTCTTTATCCTTCAAGTAATCATCATCTGTATAAGCTTCTGGACTTAACTTAGGACCGTTTAGTAACAAACTGTCAAGCTTATTACCTTCCGAACCGATTACTCCTGCTTTTATTTGCTTAGCATACTCATCAGTTAATTCAAACTTTTTAACCTCGGAAGGATTGGATGCTTCTCTCACCTCTGCAGCACTTGATCTGTCTTCACCCGCCACGGAAACCCTTGTGGTCAAGCTGTTATTTTCTTTATCCCCAGATGTCTCAAGTTCTGTAGTTCTTGTAGATATTATTGGAGTATCTTTTGGGACTGGACTGGAAAGAGCACCTCGATTCTCTGGTGAACTTTGAGACTCTTGTTTTTTCTCCACAGTAGGGGTCGAATTCTCCCTTTCAGAATTAGCCCCTATCTCTGTTGCCAAATTATTTTCCGTAGAAGCCAGTACTCCCTGGGATGGTGTAAACAAGGTAATTCCTATTAATACCGAAGCCACTCCAACTGAAAACTTTCGAATCGAAAAACGTTGACGTTTATTAAAAATGTCTTTCATTTTACCAACTTTCTTTCTCACTATTTTTTACAAAATAGAGGGTTCTAATATTTTCTCTTGACAAAATACTAGATTGTCTCTTGACTAAAATTTTAAATCTTTTCCTCTACTTGATCATAAACTACCACATTGATTTCTAATCATAGAAAAATGGATTGCTTAATGTTACTAAAATATCAGTAAAATATAAAAAATGTAAATATTTCACTTCCAACACTGCCATTATACCATAAAAAATCATAACACTCTTGTGTTTTAAAAAAGGTTTGTCAAAAAAACACATAATATCAGGTCTTGAAAAAACTTGATACTATGCGTTTTATCTTATACATTTCACTAAATTTGCGACTACTATTGAATTTTTATCCAACTCTCTCAAATCTAGATTTTTTATTCTTTGATATCAATCACAATCTCTTCTGATTCATCAAGAGTTTCGGCCTTTTCTTGCCATTGCTCCTTGAGATTATTGAATTGATTTTTTGATGCTTCTGTCGCTTGGCGAGCACATGATTTAGCTTGAGCAAGTACACTGTCCACAGTGATTTCACCTGACTCTACCTGTTCTTTGGTTTTCAGAACAAAATCTGTAGCCTGCTCCTTAACTTCTGTCAGTTTTTCACAGACCTGCTTCTTGGCATACTCCGGATCTTCTCTCAAATCATCTAGAAAATCTTGAGCCTGACTGCAAACTTGTTTGCCCTTGTCGCTTGTTAAAAACAAGGCAAGAGC
>CAKQBM010000198.1 GCA_934216185.1 uncultured Streptococcus sp.
TGGCACTTGATGGCGATGCTGTGGTGGGCTTGATTCGTTTGGTTGGAGATGGATTCTCATCAGTATTGGTTCAGGATTTAATTGTTTTACCAATTTATCAGCGTCAAGGGATTGGTAGTGCCTTGATGAAAGAGGCTTTAGAGGATTACAAAGATGCCTATCAAGTCCAGCTGGTGACAGAACAGACAGAAAAAAATGTAGGATTTTATCGTTCTATGGGTTTTGAAACTTTATCCACCTATGACTGTACAGGAATGATTTGGGTAAACAGAGAAAAATAATAAAACTTGTTTGTTCTTAAGCAAAGTTTAAGGATGGTCTAGTATCATATAGTCATTAAATAAAGATCTCCTAACTTTATTTAATGAAATCCTAAAACTTTTTTCATCATAATCTCCTAATGAAGTCACCCAATTAGGTGGCTTTTTTGGTGTGGGAAGATGCTGGAGATAGAAATTTTTTCAGAATGGTAGAATTTGAGAAAAGTTAAGCTAGTTTTAAGCTTTATCTTGTATCATATAGTTATTAAATAAAGACCTCCTAACTTTATTTAATAAAATCCTAAACTTTTCTTTTTCATAATAATCTCCCTTAACTCCACCCAATCAGGTGGAGTTTTTTGGCTCTATTTCAGGCTTTTTGGGACTATTCTAAAAATCATTTTTCGATATTTTTCTGATTTTGGTCGGGGAATTGGCGGGGATCTTTTTAGCAAATATGACTAAGAAATAGGTTTGTTGTAGCTTCAGCTACTTCAACCTCACTTTGAATGTAAGTGACTGTTAATTGAAGGAATGGAACTATTGTAATGACGATTTTACTTGTTCAGTAGTGACGTATTAAATGAGGAGTGACATGTAAGATTGTCTCTTCGTTTACGAAATCAAAATTTCTATGAAATTGATAGAATCCCTAACTTTCTCTTTAACTTGAAAGTCTTGTTGTAAATCGGTTAAATCTTGAGAAGCTGAGGATGTAAAGTTTTGACAAATTTTGTGAACTGTGGGATAATGGAGAAGAATTAAGGATTAGTTCAATATCATGGACTAGAAAAGACCCCAAGCTAACTTCCACATTAAGCTTGGGGTCTTTTTTTGACACTATCTATCTTTGTTTAGCCATTTATCGACTAAGCGAAGAACAACACCGACCACAATTGGTCCGATGATAGTTTTAAGGATTAGTTCCATCATGGGCTATCTCACCTCCTTTCGTAGGCGGTGTAGCAGTGCCGTAGAATATTATACCACATAAGTGCTAAACTCAGGAGTCACCCAATCGGGTGGAGTTTTTTGTTTGTGGCTTGGATTTTTGATATAATAGAGCCATGAGTAGAATTTTAGATAATGAGATAATGGAGGACGAGGAGTTAGTAGAACGCACGCTCCGTCCTCAGTACTTACGTGAATATATTGGGCAGGATAAGGTCAAGGACCAGCTACAAATCTTTATTGAAGCTGCTAAAATGCGGGATGAAGCGCTGGATCATGTGCTTTTGTTTGGCCCTCCAGGCCTGGGAAAAACGACCATGGCTTTTGTTATTGCCAACGAACTAGGTGTCAATCTCAAGCAGACTTCGGGTCCAGTCATTGAAAAAGCTGGTGATCTAGTAGCGATTTTGAATGACTTAGAGCCTGGGGATGTCCTTTTTATTGATGAGATTCATCGCTTGCCCATGTCTGTGGAAGAGGTGCTTTATAGTGCCATGGAGGACTTCTACATTGATATCATGATTGGGGCTGGTGAAGGCAGTCGCAGTGTTCATTTGGAGTTGCCACCTTTTACTTTGATTGGTGCGACGACTCGGGCTGGTATGCTCTCAAATCCGCTACGGGCACGTTTTGGGATTACAGGTCATATGGAGTATTATGCCCATGATGACTTAACAGAAATTGTCGAGCGGACGGCAGATATTTTTGAGATGGAAATCACTCATGAGGCAGCATCCGAGCTGGCCCTACGTAGTCGTGGAACCCCTCGTATTGCCAATCGTCTCCTCAAGCGCGTGCGCGATTTTGCCCAGATAATGGGGAATGGGGTTATCGATGATGTTATTACCGATAAGGCTCTGACCATGCTGGATGTTGACCATGAAGGTTTGGACTATGTGGACCAGAAAATCCTTCGAACCATGATTGAGATGTACGGTGGTGGCCCTGTCGGATTAGGAACTCTTTCTGTTAACATAGCAGAAGAGCGTGAGACAGTTGAAGACATGTATGAGCCTTACTTAATCCAAAAAGGTTTTATCATGCGGACACGGTCTGGACGGGTGGCAACAGCTAAGGCATATGAGCATTTGGGGTATGAATACAATGAAAAATAAGCAAGAAATTCTAGAGGCTTTTAGAAAAAATCCAGATATGATGGCTATTCTGACTGTCATCCGAAACTTGGAGTTGACAGATTCCTGGTTGGCAGCAGGTTCTGTCAGAAATTTTATTTGGAATCTCTTGTCAGACAAATCCCCTTTTGACTGTGAAACAGATGTAGATGTGATTTTCTTTGATCCAGATATTTCTTATGAGGAAACCTTGTCCCTAGAGAAAAAGCTGAGAGAGGACTTTTCTCAGTACCAGTGGGAGTTGAAAAATCAGGTCTATATGCACCAGCATAGCCCTCATACTGCTCCTTATACCAGTTCCCGTGATGCTATGAGTAAGTATCCAGAACGGTGTACGGCGCTTGGACTGCGCTTGAATGAAGAATCTGCTTTGGAACTCTTTACTCCTTATGGACTTGAGGATATTTTGAATTTTCAAGTTCGTCCAACTCCTCATTTCTTAGAAAATGAAGACCGAATGGAACTCTATCGAACACGTTTATCCAAGAAAAATTGGCAGGAGAGATGGAAAAATTTAATTTTAAAAGATACTTAAGGAAACTTTAAGCTAGGAAGTGTATACTAAGTTCATAAGTTAAGAAGACCTTAACTTAAACTCCTAAAACTTTTTCATAATAATCTCCCTATAAAAAATAAAGTCGCCAAATCAGGCGGCTTATTTTTTT
>CAKQBM010000199.1 GCA_934216185.1 uncultured Streptococcus sp.
TTACTGTCCCAGAGTTAGAGCCTCGTCTCTTCTCCTTCAATGCTCCTTTTGGCTCTTGTAGTGAATGTGACGGTTTGGGCATCAAACTGGAGGTGGATACTGATTTGGTAGTGCCAGATGCCAGCAAAACCTTGAGTGAGGGAGCCTTGGCTCCTTGGAATCCTATTTCATCCAACTACTATCCAAACATGCTAGAGCAGGCTATGACAGCCTTTGAAGTGGATATGGATAAGCCTTTTGAAGATTTGTCAGAAGAAGATAAGAACTTGATTCTCTATGGATCAGATGGTAAGGAATTCCACTTCCACTATGAAAATGAATTTGGTGGTGTACGTGATATCGACATTCCTTTTGAGGGAGTTGTCAATAATATCAAACGTCGTTACCATGAAACCAATAGCGATTACACTCGCACCCAGATGCGTCTCTACATGAATGAGCTGACCTGCGGAACCTGTCACGGATATCGTCTCAATGACCAGGCCTTGTCTGTCCGTGTTGGTGGTGAGCAAGGGCCGCATATCGGAGAAATTTCAGACCTATCTATCGCAGACCACTTGGACTTGGTGAGTCAGCTAACCTTGTCTGAAAATGAAGCCATCATTGCTCGTCCCATTCTCAAGGAAATCAAGGATCGTTTGACCTTCCTTAATAACGTGGGTCTTAACTATCTGACCCTGTCACGTTCGGCAGGAACCCTTTCAGGTGGGGAAAGTCAGCGTATTCGCTTGGCAACTCAGATTGGTTCTAACCTATCAGGTGTCCTCTATATCCTAGATGAGCCGTCAATCGGTCTTCACCAGAGGGATAATGACCGTCTGATTGCCAGTCTGAAAAAGATGCGTGATTTGGGCAATACCCTCATCGTGGTAGAACATGACGAAGATACCATGCGTGAGGCTGATTATCTGATTGACGTTGGTCCTGGTGCGGGTGTTTTTGGTGGGGAAATTGTTGCGGCAGGTACGCCTAAACAGGTGGCTCGCAACAGTAAGTCTATCACAGGCCAGTATTTATCAGGTAAACGTGCTATTCCAGTACCAGAAGATCGTCGTGTCGGAAATGGTCGTTTTATCGAAGTGACAGGAGCGCGTGAGAATAACTTGCAAAATGTCAAGGTTCGCTTCCCACTAGGAAAATTCATCGCGGTGACAGGTGTGTCGGGTTCAGGTAAATCGACCCTCATCAACAGTATCCTCAAAAAAGCCATTGCCCAGAAGCTCAACCGCAATTCAGACAAACCTGGTAAGTTTAAGACTATTACAGGGATTGAGCATGTCGACCGCTTGATTGACATTGATCAGAGCCCAATCGGACGAACGCCGAGATCCAACCCAGCTACTTATACAGGAGTTTTTGACGATATACGTGACCTCTTTGCCCAGACAAATGAAGCTAAGATTCGTGGTTACAAGAAGGGGCGTTTCAGTTTCAACGTCAAGGGTGGTCGCTGTGAAGCCTGCTCAGGTGACGGGATTATCAAGATTGAGATGCACTTCTTGCCAGATGTTTACGTGGCTTGTGAGGTCTGTCACGGAACCCGCTACAACAGTGAGACCCTAGAAGTTCATTACAAGGAAAAAAATATTTCGCAGGTTTTGGATATGACGGTTAATGATGCGGTGGAATTTTTCCAACACATTCCCAAGATTCAACGTAAACTTCAGACTATCAAGGATGTGGGACTTGGTTATGTGACATTGGGGCAACCTGCTACCACCCTTTCTGGGGGAGAAGCTCAGCGTATGAAGCTGGCTAGTGAACTCCACAAACGCTCGACAGGAAAATCTTTCTACATTCTGGATGAGCCGACGACAGGGCTTCATACTGAGGATATCGCTCGTTTGCTTAAGGTACTGGCTCGCTTTGTCGATGATGGTAATACAGTCCTCGTCATTGAGCACAATCTAGATGTTATTAAAACAGCAGACCATATTATCGATTTGGGACCTGAGGGCGGTGTCGGTGGTGGAACCATCATCGCAACGGGAACTCCAGAAGAAGTAGCTGCTAATGACGCTAGCTATACAGGACAGTATTTGAAAGGAAAGTTACATCATGAATAAACGTGTACAAGCATTTATAGCTAAAATGCAAGAAAAAGAACTAGATGGCATCATTATCAATAACCTCAAAAATGTCTACTATTTGACTGGTTTTTGGGGTTCAAATGGAACAGTCTTCATCAGCTGTGACCGTCAGGTCTTGGTGACAGACTCTCGCTATATCATTGCAGCCAAGCAAGAAACCAGTGGTTTTGAGATTGTGGCTGACCGTGATGAATTGGCTGTCATTGCAGGAATTGTTAAGGACATGGGCTTGTCTCGAATCGGTTTTGAAGATGAGATTTCATTGTCTTATTATCACCGTATGCAGGCAGCTTTTGCAGGTTTGGACTTGCTTCCACAGACTCAATTTGTTGAAGGTCTTCGAATGATTAAGGATGAGGTAGAGATTGCAGCGATTCGCAAGGCTTGTTCTATCTCAGACCAAGCTTTCCGCGATGCGCTTGACTTTATCAAACCTGGAAAGACAGAGATTGAGATTGCCAACTTCCTTGACTTCCGCATGCGTGAGTTGGGAGCATCTGGCTTGTCTTTTGACACTATCCTAGCTAGCGGTATCAACTCTTCCAAACCCCATGCCCATCCTATGCACAAACCAGTTGAGCTGGGAGAAGCTATTACCATGGATTTCGGCTGCCTCTATGACCACTATGTCAGCGATATGACACGAACTATCTACTTGGGGCATGTTAGCGACGAGCAAGCAGAAATTTACAATACGGTTTTGAAAGCCAACCAAGCCTTGATTGACCAGGCTAAGGCAGGATTAGGTTTCCGAGACTTTGACAAAATTCCTCGTGATATTATCATCGAGGCAGGCTATGGCGACTACTTTACCCACGGTATCGGACACGGTATTGGACTGGATATTCATGAAGAGCCTTACTTTAGCCAGACTTCTACAGAAACCATTAAGGCAGGTATGGCCTTGACAGATGAGCC
>CAKQBM010000200.1 GCA_934216185.1 uncultured Streptococcus sp.
GATATCACTGGTCTCATGGGAGATGAGAAAATGGCTCATGTGGTTGCTAAGGCTGGAGCGAAAGTGGTCATCATGTTTAACCCAGTCATGGCGCGACCTCAGCATCCTAGCTCGCTCATCTTTCCTCATTTTGGCTTTGGTCAAACCTTTACAGAGGAAGAGTTAGCTGACTTTGAAACATTGCCAATTGAAGACTTGATGGAGGCTTTCTTTGACAGAGCCTTAGCGAGAGCGGACGAAGCTGGTATTGCTTCAGAAAATATCCTGTTGGATCCGGGAATTGGTTTTGGTCTGACCAAGAAAGAAAATCTGCTTCTTTTACGGGACTTGGATAAACTCCATCAGAAAGGCTATCCAATCTTTCTTGGAGTTTCGCGCAAGCGGTTTGTTATCAATATCCTAGAAGAGAATGGTTTTGAAGTCAATCCTGAGACAGAACTTGGTTTCCGCAATCGGGACACGGCTTCGGCTCAGGTAACCAGTATCGCTGCGAGACAGGGTGTAGAAGTGGTGCGCGTGCATGACGTAGCCAGTCACAGGATGGCAGTTGAAATTGCCTCCGCCATTCGTCTGGCTGATGAAGCGGAAAATTTAGATTTAAAACAATATAAATAATATGAAAGAAATTGAAAACAATCAGTGGATTGCCAACTATCGGACGGACCAACCGCATTTTGGCTTGGAACGCATGGTGGAACTATTAGCTTTGCGTGGCAATCCCCATCTCAAACTCAAGGTCATCCATATCGGAGGGACCAATGGCAAGGGGTCGACCATTGCTTTTTTGAAAAATATGCTGGAAAAGCTAGGCCTGAGAGTTGGTGTGTTCAGCTCGCCCTATCTCATTCATTATACAGATCAGATTAGCATCAATGGAAAATCTATCCCAGAAGCGAGACTAGAAGCCTTCATGGCAGACTATCAGTCTTTGATTGAGGGGGAAGCGGCTACTAGTTTGGAAGGGACAACCGAGTTTGAGATAATTACAGCTATAGCCTATGATTACTTTGCCTCAGAGCAAGTAGATGTGGCCATCATGGAAGTGGGCATGGGTGGACTCTTGGATAGTACCAATGTCTGCCAGCCTATTCTAACAGGCATCACGACCATTGGACTGGACCATGTAGCCCTACTTGGGGACACCTTGGAAGCCATAGCAGAGCAGAAAGCTGGTATTATCAAACAAGGCATTCCCTTGGTGTCAGGTCGCATTTCTCCAGAAGCGTTAGCCGTGATTGACTCTATTGCAGTAGCTAAAAATGCACCGAGAATTAGATATGATAGAGATTATCAGGTTCGTCATCAAGAGAGTGTGGTAATAGGCGAAATATTTGACTATACCAGTTCTATCAGACAAGGTCGTTTCCAGACTGGTTTGCTTGGTTTGCACCAGATAGAGAATGCTGGGATGGCTCTAGCTTTACTTGATACTTTTTGTCAAGAGGATAGTCGAGAACTAGTAAGCAATGACTTGGTTGCTCAAGCCTTGGAAGAAACAAGTTGGCCTGGGCGTTTGGAGGTTGTGTCTCGAGACCCCTTGATGATTTTGGATGGAGCCCACAATCCTCATGCTATCAAGGCTTTATTGACAACCTTGCAAGAACGCTTTGCGGATTATCATAAGGAAATCCTCTTTACTTGCATCAAAACCAAGGCCTTGGAGGATATGTTGGACTTGCTGGGGGGCATGCCAGATACCGAGCTTATCCTGACACATTTTGATGATAGTCGGGCGACTGATGAAAGCGTGCTGAAAGAGACAGCCAAGTCTAGAAATCTCAGCTACCAGGAGTGGAAGGATTTTCTAGAGCAGAAATTGACAGATAAAAAAGAAGAGAAACAAACAGTTAGGATTGTCACGGGTTCCTTGTATTTCTTGAGCCAAGTGAGATCCTATCTGATGGAGAGGAAGAACGAGAATGGATACACAAAAGATTGAAGCAGCTGTAAAAATGATTATCGAGGCTGTAGGAGAGGACGCTAACCGCGAGGGCTTGCAGGAAACACCTGCTCGTGTAGCCCGTATGTACCAAGAGATTTTTTCAGGTCTTGGTCAAACAGCGGAGGAACATTTGTCAAAATCCTTTGAGATTATAGATGATAACATGGTAGTAGAAAAGGATATTTTTTTCCACACTATGTGTGAGCACCACTTCTTGCCATTTTATGGTAAAGCGCACATTGCTTATATTCCAGATGGTCGTGTGGCGGGCTTGTCTAAGCTAGCCCGTACGGTTGAAGTTTATTCGAAGAAACCACAAATTCAAGAGCGTTTGAATATCGAAGTGGCCGATGCCTTGATGGAGTATCTAGGTGCTAAAGGAGCCTTTGTTGTCATTGAGGCAGAACATATGTGTATGAGCATGCGTGGTGTAAGAAAACCAGGAACTGCCACCTTGACGACAGTAGCTCGTGGTCTATTTGAAACAGATAAGGACCTCCGAGACCAGGCTTATCGTTTAATGGGACTATAATACTCTTCGAAAATCTCTTCAAACCACGTCAGCTTCCATCTGCAACCTCAAAACAGTGTTTTGAGCAGACTGTGGCTAGCTTTCTAGTTTGCACTTTGATTTTCATTGAGTATAAAAAGAATCCGCTTGAAGCGGATTTTTCTAGAAAGGAATCATTATGGATCAACTGCAGATTAAGAATTTGGAAATTTTTGCCTATCATGGTCTTTTTCCTAGTGAGAAGGAATTGGGGCAGAAGTTTGTCGTTTCAGCCATCCTATACTATGATATGACCAAGGCGGCTACAGACTTGGATTTGTCAGCCTCTGTCCATTATGGAGAACTGTGTCAGCAGTGGACGACTTGGTTTCAGGAAAGGAGTGAGGACCTGATTGAAACGGTAGCCTATAAACTGGTAGAACGTACTTTTGAAACCTATCCTCTTGTCCAAGAAATCAAGCTGGAACTCAAAAAACCTTGGGCGCCAGTGCATTTGCCGCTAGATACTTGCTCAGTAACCATCCATCGCCGCAAGCAACGAGCCTTTATCGCCCT
>CAKQBM010000201.1 GCA_934216185.1 uncultured Streptococcus sp.
TCTACAACCATAATACGTGAAACATTTAGTTTTCCAGCCCATAGATTGGCTACTTGTCCGTGGATCAAACGTCCATCGATACGGCATCCTACAATTGTCATAAGTTTTCCCCCTTTATGTGTTTTAGTGTAGGTTTACGAGTTAAATGAATCTCTTCTTTATATTGGCCCTCTGTCTCAAAGATAATGATTCGGTTGGCACCTTCCTTGAGATAGCTATGAGGGATATAAAGCGAGAGGGTTGGGCCAACATTCCAAAAACGTCCTAAGTTCTGCCCATTGACAAAGGCAACTCCCTTACCAAACTCAGACAAGTCTAGGTAAGTATCTTTTGGCACTTCGATTGTAAAATCATAAGCGTAAAAGGCTGGTTGTCCTTCTGTCCATCCTTTTGAAAAATCAATTTTCTCAGGATTGTCTAGTGGGAGTGGATAGTGTTTCCAGTTTAGTAAGAAGTGCAAATCCTTACAAACCCCTGTCCGAATTCCCTTACGTTGCGTATCCGCTAAGAACTTGTGTCCATAGTTGACACGCCCCATATTTTCTACCAAGATATCCAATCTAGATAGCGCTTTCTTTTCACCTTGATAAAAAATATCTTCCCCAATCTCGGTTTGATATTGGGTTTCAACCCATTGACCATCTACAAAGAGTTGAGCACGGTCACGTCCATCAATGATACGAAGTCTTTCCTCTTCTGCATCCCAACTTGCCTCAGTACGATAGAGAAGATAACCATAACTTTGTCCTAGCTCCTCCATCTTTTGAGGATAGAGACTTTCTACTGGACTAGACAAGCTATCTAAGGTTTCAAACAAGGAAACTTTTTCAGCAAGTGGAATAGCGTCCACTTTCATGCTTTCCTTATAGAGTGGTTCCAACTGCGGATACTCTGGGAAATGTGTCGCCATCATCTTCTTGACTGCCAGATATTTGGCAGTTGGATTTCCTTCTTCATCCAGAAGGGCATCATAATCATAAGATGTAACCTGTGGTAGGTCCAAAGTTCCTCGAGCCGAACAACCATTCATGAAGCCAAAATTTGTTCCACCATGAAACATGTATAGATTGATGGAACCTTGTTCCAAAACTTCTCGAACTGCATCTGCCAATTCTTTTGGGTCCCGTGTGATAATCGGTTCTTTCCAACGATTGAACCAGCCATCCCAGAACTCCATACACATAAGTGGCCATTTCTTGCCATGTTCATCAAAGAATTCCTGCATCTGTGAAAAGTTGTAAGGGGCCTTAGAGCCAAAGTTGCCTGTTACAAAGAGGCCATCTTCGATTAAGGTTCCCGCTTTCAGAGTTGCTCTCCAAGGACCATCTGACGTAAAGAGGGGACAGGTTACGCCACGCTCTTCCATCAACTGTCGAATCGCTCTCAGATAAGCCTTATCTTCTCCGTAAGAACCATACTCATTTTCAACCTGCATCATGAGGATATTGCCACCATTGTCCAATAAATGTGGAACCAATCGTGACAAGAGTTGGTCATAATAGCGACCCACAACTTCAATATAGGCTGGGTCGGATGAGCGAATTCGCATATTCTTGGTTAAAAGCCAAGCTGGTAATCCACCGAATTCCCACTCCGCACAGATGAAGGGAGAGGGACGAACGATAGCATAGAGACCCAAATCTTGTGCTGTCTGGAGAAATCGCTCCAAATCCAGAGCCCCTTCAAAGTGAAACTCACCCTCACGAGGCTCATGTAAATTCCAGGCCACATAAGTCTCTACTGTATTAAAACCAAGAGCCTTCAAGTTATAGAGCGAATGATACCAATCTTCTGGAGGAACCCTAAAATAATGAATGGCGCCGGACAAAATCTTGAACGGTTTCCCATCTAAATAGAAATCGTCCCTAATCTCAAATCGTGTCATTTTACTACCTTCTGACAATTAAAGTTTACGCTTTCATTTGTTGATATAGTAAATATATCTCAATATTTTGCTTTTGTCAATAGGTTTTCACAATTTTTTTCATTTTTAACTAACTTTTACACAAAAAACTTATAAAAGTCTCTAATTTATAACAATAGTATCCTTTAAAAACCATGTATAAAAATGTATGTTTTTCTATTAATTTCGATGTAAATTAACCTTATACCCTATTATTCTAATTTTTTTATTCAAAAGACTACTATTCTTTCCGGTTTTATGGTAGAATCTTTAACGGAGAAGGAAAATCGAGGTGAAATTATGGCAATTCCAAAGTATCAATATATAAAAGATGAATTAAAGAACAAAATCATTTCTGGCCAATTCGCTAGTGGAGATAAATTCTACACTGAAGCTGAATTGATTGCAATGTACGATGTAAGTTCTATCACAGTTGTCCGCGCCTTAAACGACCTTGCCAAGGATGGCTATATTGTCCGTCAACAAGGAAAGGGGACATTCGTTTCACGCGCACGCAAACACAAACTCGTAGAGTTTTCAGATGTAGAAGTTTTTGAAACTAAAGATGATAAAGTTACCGTCCTTTCTATCGAGCGTGGAAACAAACTAAGCTACTTAGAAAAACTCGGACTACGCGGTGACCAGTTCTACTACAAGATTGAACGTGTACGCGAAACAAATGGTGTCGTATACATCTATCACACATCTTATATTCCAGAACAATACATCAACGCAAATTATCCAAATCTTGAATATTATAGCTCTATCTATAACCGTTTCAAATTGGATTATCACATCCACATGAATGATGAACATTTTGAAGAAATCAACGAAATAGCATTTCCAACTCCAGAACATGCGGCTTCAGTCCTTGGAGTCGATGAACAATTCCCTAGCGTTTTACAAACCAAGACTACTAAGCTAGAATCTACTGGTCAAGTTCTCGCATACAGCGAAACTTATAAACGAGCGGATTACTACAAAATCAAATTCATTTCATGTGACCGTGATCACTAAGAAGAA
>CAKQBM010000202.1 GCA_934216185.1 uncultured Streptococcus sp.
ACCATAGTTCGTGACAGTTCCAGCTTTTTTTGATAAAATCATACAGTATGCCCTTGGGCACAAAGTATGAACTGGGACTGTCTTTCCCAGCTTCGGAGGTAAAAAATGTCAGATTCACCAATCAAATACCGTTTGATTAAGAAAGAAAAACACACAGGAGCTCGTCTGGGAGAAATCATCACTCCCCACGGTACCTTCCCGACACCTATGTTTATGCCAGTTGGGACTCAAGCAACTGTCAAAACTCAGTCACCTGAAGAATTGAAGGAGATGGGGTCGGGAATTATCCTATCAAACACTTATCATCTCTGGCTTCGTCCTGGAGATGAACTCATCGCACGCGCTGGTGGTCTTCACAAGTTCATGAATTGGGATCAGCCTATCTTGACAGATAGTGGTGGTTTCCAGGTTTATTCTCTAGCAGATAGCCGAAATATCACAGAAGAAGGAGTAACCTTTAAAAACCATCTCAATGGTTCCAAGATGTTCTTATCCCCAGAAAAAGCCATTTCTATTCAGAATAATTTGGGCTCAGACATCATGATGTCCTTTGACGAATGTCCTCAGTTTTATCAACCTTACGACTACGTTAAGAAATCAATCGAGCGCACCAGTCGTTGGGCTGAGCGTGGTTTGAAGGCTCACCGTCGTCCGCATGACCAAGGGTTATTTGGAATTGTGCAGGGGGCAGGATTTGAAGACCTGCGTCGCCAATCAGCTCATGACCTTGTAAGCATGGATTTCCCAGGCTACTCTATCGGTGGTTTGGCAGTGGGAGAAACCCACGAAGAGATGAATGCGGTTTTGGACTTCACAACCCAACTGCTACCCGAAAATAAACCTCGCTATTTGATGGGTGTGGGAGCCCCAGATAGCCTGATTGATGGGGTTATTCGTGGGGTGGATATGTTTGACTGTGTCTTGCCGACTCGTATTGCTCGTAACGGGACTTGTATGACCAGTCAGGGACGTTTGGTTGTAAAAAATGCTCAGTTTGCTGAGGACTTTACGCCACTAGATCCTGAGTGTGATTGCTACACATGTAAGAACTATACACGCGCTTATCTTCGTCACCTGCTCAAGGCTGATGAAACCTTTGGTATCCGCTTGACTAGCTACCACAATCTTTACTTCTTGCTTAACCTGATGAAGCAAGTGCGACAAGCCATCATGGATGACAATCTCTTGGAATTCCGTGAGTATTTTGTTGAAAAATATGGCTATAATAAGTCAGGCCGTAATTTCTAAAATGGAATTGATATAAGCTAAAAATCCTAAGTTTTCTCTTGGGATTTTTCTTCTTTTTTTGATAGAATAAAGTGTATAATGAAAGGGAGAATAAACTCGTATGCGCATTAAATGGTTTTCCTTGATTAGGATTACAGGTTTACTACTGGTACTCTTGTATCATTTCTTTCAGACGATTTTTCCTGGAGGATTTTTCGGGGTGGATGTCTTTTTCACATTTTCAGGATTTCTGATTACGGCTCTACTCATCGAAGAATTTTCTAAAAATCATGAGATTGATTTGGTTGGATTTTTTAGGAGACGCTTTTATCGAATTGTGCCACCAGTGGTTTTGATGGTCTTGGTAACCATGCCTTTTACATTCTTGGTTCGCCAAGACTATGTGGCTGGAATTGGGGGTCAGATTGCAGGTGTCTTAGGCTTTATGACTAACTTCTATGAACTTCTAACAGGTGGGAGTTATGAATCACAGTTCATTCCTCATTTGTTTGTTCATAATTGGAGCTTGGCTGTTGAGGTTCACTACTATATTCTTTGGGGATTGGCAGTTTGGTTCTTATCCAAACAGGCTAAATCAAATGGTCAATTGAAGGGGATGGTCTTCCTTTTATCTGTTGCTGCCTTCCTGATTAGTTTCTTCTCCATGTTTATTGGTAGTTTCCTAGTAACCTCTTATTCCTCTGTTTATTTCTCTAGTTTAACTCATGTCTATCCATTCTTTTTGGGAAGTGTGTTAGCAACTATTGTGGGTGTTCGTCAGATGACTTCCCTCGTCAAGCAGTTGGATAAAATCTGGGATTTACGAAAGACCCTGTTGATTTTTGCAGGAGGTTTTGGCTTCTTACTCATTTTGACCTTCTTTGTCAAATTTACCTATCTCTTTGCCTATCTTATCGGCTTCTTGCTTGCCAGCCTTGCAGCCCTTTCTATGATTCTGGCGGCGCGTATCTTACATGAAAAGACACATCATATACAGGAGCCAAAAATTATCAGCTTTTTAGCAGATACTAGCTATGCGGTTTATCTTTTCCATTGGCCTTTCTATATCATTTTCTCACAGTTGACCTCAAATCTTCTTGCTGTGTTACTGACTCTGATTTGTTCTTATGGATTTGCCAGTCTTTCATTTTATGTATTGGAACCGTGGATTGCAGGAAAGAGCACACCTATTTTACAAACTCTTCGTCCCCTGCCTTATATTCACGCAATTCTTGCAGCAAGTACAGGAATCTTGGCCTTTATTGTCTTCTTAGTAACTCTGTTGGCACCACAAGTGGGAGCTTTTGAGACAGACTTAACTGTCAATGGTTTGAAGCAAGCTGCAACAAATATTAGCCAGACCAAGGTAATGGCAGAGCGGGCAGATGCAAATAGTTTGGGAATTGCTGATGGTACTATGTTAATTGGTGACTCAGTGGCTTTAAGGGCAAATACAGCTTTGCAGACGGCTCTTCCTGGAGCACAGATTAATGCGCAGGTTAGCAGAACAACCAAGAATGCCAATGAGATTATGCTAAACAATAGCCAGAATAAATTTTTACCAAAGATGGTGGTCATTGCGACTGGGGTAAATAATCCTGAGAATTACAAGGATGACTGGGATAGTATCGTGAAAAATCTTCCAAAGGGGCACCATATGGTTTTGGTGACACCTTATGAAGGAGATAAAACAAA
>CAKQBM010000203.1 GCA_934216185.1 uncultured Streptococcus sp.
TTGAAAGCTTACCGTAAAGAAGCTGAAGAACTTGAAATCGAAAAAATTGGTGTTGAATTGCGTAAAGCAATGCCATTCGTTGGTCAAAACGACGATGATGCTTTCAAAATCTATAACTAGTAGTAAGAATATATAAAATCGAAGGCGAGTTGGGGGGACCTGATTCGCCTTTATCATTATGGTGATATTAGAAAGAGAAACTATGATAACAGCAAAAGATGTGGTGAAGGCTCATAAGGTCTTAAAGGGAGTAGTCGTCAATACACCACTAGATTATGATCATTATTTATCAGAAAAATATGGGGCAAAAATCTATCTTAAAAAAGAAAACGCCCAACGTGTCCGTTCCTTTAAAATTCGTGGTGCCTACTATGCGATTTCACAATTAAGTCAGCAAGAACGTGAACGTGGTGTGGTTTGTGCTTCTGCGGGAAACCATGCCCAAGGGGTTGCTTATACTTGTAATGAAATGAAAATTCCTGCAACAATCTTTATGCCTATCACAACACCCCAACAAAAGATTGGTCAGGTTCGTTTTTTTGGTGGTGATTTTGTGACCATCAAGTTGGTGGGAGATACCTTTGATGCGTCTGCAAAAGCTGCGCAAGACTTTACTGTAGCCGAAAATCGTACCTTTATCGATCCTTTTGATGATAGTAATGTTCAGGCTGGACAAGGAACTGTTGCTTATGAAATTTTAGAGGATGCGCGTAAAGAATCGATTAAGTTTGATGCTGTACTCGTTCCTGTTGGAGGTGGCGGACTGATTGCTGGAGTTTCAACCTATATCAAGGAAACAAATCCTAGTACGGAAGTAATTGGTGTTGAAGCAAATGGTGCTCGCTCGATGAAGGCCGCTTTTGAGGCTGGGGGACCTGTTAAGCTCCATGAAATCGATAAGTTTGCGGATGGAATCGCCGTTCAAAAAGTCGGTCAGCTAACCTATGCAACGACTCGTCAGCATGTAGAGACCTTGGTTGGTGTTGATGAAGGCTTAATTTCTGAAACCTTGATTGACCTTTATTCTAAACAAGGGATTGTGGCTGAACCAGCTGGTGCTGCCAGCGTAGCAGCTCTAGACGTTTTATCTGAATATATTAAAGGCAAAACCATTTGTTGTATTATTTCAGGTGGGAATAATGATATCAACCGAATGCCAGAAATGGAAGAAAGAGCTTTAATCTATGATGGAATCAAACATTACTTTGTTGTAAACTTCCCTCAACGTCCCGGTGCTCTTCGAGAATTTGTGAATGATATATTAGGCCCAAATGATGATATTACACGTTTTGAATACATTAAACGAGCTAGTAAGGGAACCGGACCTGTTTTGATTGGTATCGCCTTATCTGATAAACATGATTATGCAGACTTGATTCGTCGAATGGAAAATTTCGATCCAGCCTTCATCAATTTGAACGGAAACGAAACGCTTTATAATATGCTTGTTTAAATTACGATTATATTTTTATCATATTATTTGCCTAACGAATGTACTCGTGTTATAATGAACATTAAGAAAGGGGGAAATTCCCATGATTTTACAGGTTTTAATTGTTTTACTAATTTTAATTATTTGTGTAGCTAGTATCCTCATGAGTAGTGTGTATGTGGTTCGACAGCAATCCGTAGCGATTATTGAACGATTTGGTAAATATCAAAAGTTAAGCAATAGTGGTATTCATATACGTGCACCTTTTGGAATTGATAAAATTGCAGCGCGTGTTCAGTTGCGTCTATTGCAAAGTGAAATTGTCGTTGAAACAAAAACACAAGATAATGTCTTTGTGACGATGAATGTTGCAACTCAGTATCGTGTTAATGAACAAAATGTTACGGATGCTTATTATAAATTGATGAAACCCGAAGCACAAATCAAATCATATATTGAAGATGCTTTGCGCTCATC
Organism: uncultured Streptococcus sp.; assembly: GCA_934216185.1. Lineage (GTDB taxonomy): Bacteria > Bacillota > Bacilli > Lactobacillales > Streptococcaceae > Streptococcus. Next base: position 1,910 of record CAKQBM010000203.1, read on the forward strand.
TGTACCAAAATTAACTTTGGATGAATTGTTTGAGAAAAAAGATGAAATTGCCTTAGAAGTTCAAAAACAAGTTGCTGAAGAAATGTCAACGTATGGGTATATTATCGTTAAGACCTTGATTACCAAAGTTGAACCGGATGCAGAAGTAAAACAATCAATGAATGAAATCAATGCTGCTCAACGTAAGAGAGTAGCGGCACAAGAATTGGCAGAAGCAGACAAGATTAAAATTGTCACTGCAGCTGAAGCTGAAGCTGAAAAAGATCGCCTTCATGGTGTAGGGATTGCTGAGCAACGTAAAGCAATTGTAGATGGACTCGCTGATTCGATTAAAGAGTTAAAAGGTGCCAATGTCGAATTGGATGAAGAACAAATTATGTCGATTCTATTAACCAATCAGTACCTAGATACATTGAATAATTTTGCTATAAAAGAGGGTAATAATACAATATTCTTGCCAGCAAATCCTAGCGGAGTTGAGGATATAAGAACCCATATATTATCAGCTTTGAAAGCTAAATAATTATAAATCAAAAGATTTCTTTGATTGAATGGATGTTTTTTTATTGACAAACACATTAAAAACATATACAATTAACTTTCGTAAAGAATAGAACAGGAGAAAAACATGGCTAAGTCTAACTTTGAAAAAGTAGAATCAGTTGTTGGCTGGGTCCGTGATAAAAAGATTACAGGCTATCGTATATCTAAAGAAACGAATGCTCGTGAAATGTCTATCATTGCTCTAGCTCAAGGGCGTGCAAAAGTTAAGAATATTTCCTTTGAAACGGCTCTAGGTTTGATTGATTTCTATGAAAAAAATCATCAAAAATTTGAAGACTAATCTTTGGATTCTGACAGGTCCCCTAGGGGGTCTGTTTTTTTCTATTCAAAATAGTGTTTTATAGATAGAAGATAACAAAAAAACCATCCGAAGATGGTTTTTAATGACGACTGAAGTTCTATTTTGTTTATCCA
>CAKQBM010000204.1 GCA_934216185.1 uncultured Streptococcus sp.
TCTGTGACCTTTTTCTTTTGCATTTCCTTATACTTGGCAATCTGGTCGCGGAAGTAGGCAGCCTTCTCAAAATCTTCCTCTCGTGTAGCTTGAGATTTAAGATTTTCAGCCTTAATCAAGCGTTGATCAATTACTTTAGGATCCACAAAATTCAAGGTTAAGTTCATCTTAGAACCAGCTTCATCTAGGAGGTCAATGGCCTTGTCAGGCAAGAAGCGATCTTGGATGTAACGATTGGAAAGAGTTGCAGCTGCATCAATTGCAGCATCGGTATACTGAACGTGGTGGTAGTCTTCGTATTTCTTTTGAATCCCTTTGAGGATAGTGATTGTTTCTTCCACAGTTGGTTCATCGACCTTAACAGGTTGCATACGACGCTCTAGGGCGGCATCTTTTTCAATGATACGGTATTCATTGAGGGTAGTGGCACCGACCAGTTGCAGTTCCCCACGAGCAAGGGCTGGCTTGAGGATATTTCCTGCATCCATATTGCCATCGCCAGCAGAACCAGCACCGACAATTTCATGGATTTCATCGATAAAGAGGATGATGTCCTCACGTTTGCGAATTTCTTCCATGAGTTTTTGCATGCGTTCTTCAAATTGTCCACGGATACCTGTTCCTTGAACTAGACTAACCACATCCAAACGGATGACTTGTTTACCTTGGAGTTTATGTGGAACATCTCCATCAACGATTTTCTGAGCTAGACCTTCGACAACGGCAGTTTTTCCGACACCAGGTTCACCGATAAGAACAGGATTATTCTTGGTTCTGCGATTGAGAATCTCGATGACACGGATAATCTCATCGTCGCGCCCAATAACGGGGTCAATATCTCCACGACGGGCAATTTCAGTTATGTTGATACCAAATTCTTCCAGCAGGCCTTTTTCTTGGCTAGGTGGAGGAGTTTGAGCAGGTCCACGATTTTGGGAACCATAACCGCCGTTTCCACCGTAACCCCCACCTGATTGGGTTGGGGGAATAGGAGGAGTACTGTTAGAAGGTCTGAAATTGTTTAGGTCATTGAAGAAATCACCAAAGGGATCGAAGTCACGATTGTTCAAATCCGTCATGCCTTTAAAGAGATTGTTGTTAGGATCTGTTTTGATAATCTTATAGCAGTTTTGACAGAGGTCAATTTGTTTTTGTTTTCCATTGAGATTGGTGTAAAGATGAATTGTTGAGTCGTTGATTTTACAGTTTTGACAAAGCATACATCTACCTCATTTCTTTCTGTAGCCTGACCTGTTTAAAGGTCAAAAATAGTCAAATTTCTATACTCTCATTATAACAGGATTGGGGTGTAAAGCAAGTAAAAAGATTGAAGCTTTGAGAAGTTATTACAATAAAAATCTTTGTGAATTAGGACTATAAAAAAATCCTATTTGTGAGACAAAAAGGATTTTGGTTAGACATGCAGGGACAATCCCAGCTTGTTTTAGATTAGTAGAGAAGTTCGTAAATCTCCATTGCAATCAAGTCAATGCTGTCAAAAGTATAAGTTTCGCGAGCTTCGACATCACGAAGGGTAAAGATTGAGCCGTTTTCTTCGTCGTGGCTGTACGCAACTTCTGCAACAACAACTCCTTCGCGTTCAAAATTACGTTTTAAATTTCCGCCGTCTTTTGCCATTGCTTCAAGGCGGTTGATGATTCTAACCAAATGTGATTCCATTCTGATTCTCCTTCATTTCTTATCGTTACTATTTTACCATAAAGCAAGCCAACTTGACTAGGAAAAACTAAGATTTATCACTAATTATTGTTGCTGAAAGATTTTTTGAAAGATTTTTAGGAATAAAATAAAGAAAAGTGTTGTATTTTAATTCAATACGTGTTATAATCATACAGTATATTATTTTAGAAGGAAGTGTTTAGTATGAATTTTTCTTTTCTACCTAAGTATTTTCCCTATTTTAACTATGGGGCTATTGTTACTATCCTAATTTCTATCTGTGTTGTTTGCTTAGGGACGATTTTAGGTGTTGTCTTGGCTTTTGTGCAACGTTCAAAGTTTAAACCGCTTGTCTGGCTTGCCAACTTGTATGTTTGGATTTTCCGTGGGACACCGATGATGGTTCAAATTATGATTGCCTTTGCTCTTATGCATATCAATGCCCCGACTATTCAGATTGGAATTTTAGGTGTTGATTTTTCGCGTCTGATTCCAGGAATTTTGATTATCTCCATGAATAGCGGTGCCTACATATCAGAAACAGTTCGTGCGGGGATTAATGCAGTTCCTAAAGGACAGTTAGAGGCTGCGTATTCATTAGGAATTCGACCTAAAAATGCCATGCGCTATGTGATTTTGCCACAAGCAATCAAAAATATCTTGCCAGCATTGGGGAACGAATTTATCACCATTATCAAGGACAGTTCCCTCTTATCAGCTATCGGTGTGATGGAGTTGTGGAATGGGGCTATAACAGTATCTGCAACAACCTATCTTCCCTTGACTCCACTCTTATTTGCAGCCTTCTACTACTTAATAATGACCTCTATTTTAACAGTGACTTTGAAGAGTTTTGAAAATTATATGGGACAAGGAGATAAGAAATAATGGCAGAAACATTGATAAAAATCGAAAATTTACATAAATATTTTGGAAAGAATGAAGTATTAAAGGGTATCAACCTCGAGATTAAAAGAGGAGAAGTTGTCGTTATCATTGGTCCTTCTGGGAGTGGGAAATCTACCTTGCTTCGCTCTGTGAATTTATTGGAAGAAGCAACCAAGGGGAAGGTTATCTTTGAGGGAGTCGATATTACGGATAAGAAAAATGACCTCTTTGCCATGCGTGAGAAGATGGGCATGGTTTTCCAACAATTTAACCTCTTTCCTAATATGACTGTGATGGAAAATAT
>CAKQBM010000205.1 GCA_934216185.1 uncultured Streptococcus sp.
GCAAGGGACTTTGTCTATGTGGAGGGATTTGGCTCCTATGTGGTGGAGCTTTTCTGTCCTATCTGAAATATGGTATAATAGCACTAATCAATTTCTAGGAAAATAGATACAGAAAGGGGCTGAAAGATGTCTCATATTATTGAATTGCCAGAGGTCCTGGCAAACCAGATCGCGGCAGGAGAGGTCATTGAACGTCCTGCCAGTGTGGTCAAAGAGTTGGTAGAAAATGCCATTGATGCAGGCTCTAGTCAGATTATCATTGAGATTGAGGAAGCTGGTCTCAAGAAGATTCAAATCACAGATAATGGTCACGGAATTGCCCACGATGAGGTAGAGCTGGCTCTGCGTCGTCATGCGACCAGTAAGATAAAAAATCAAGCAGACCTCTTTCGGATTCGGACGCTTGGTTTTCGTGGTGAAGCTTTGCCCTCTATCGCATCCGTCAGCGTTTTAACTCTTTTGACAGCAGTTGAGGGTGCAAGTCACGGAACCAAGCTAGTCGCGCGTGGGGGAGAAGTAGAAGAAGTCATCCCAGCGACAAGTCCTGTGGGGACCAAGGTTTGTGTAGAGGATCTTTTTTTCAATACGCCTGCTCGCCTCAAGTATATGAAGAGCCAGCAAGCGGAGCTGTCTCATATCATTGATATTGTCAACCGTCTGGGTTTGGCCCATCCTGAGATTTCTTTCAGCTTGATTAGTGATGGCAAGGAAATGACGCGGACAGCTGGGACTGGTCAACTGCGCCAAGCTATCGCAGGGATTTACGGTTTAGCCAGCGCCAAGAAGATGATTGAAATTGAGAATTCTGACCTAGATTTCGAAATTTCAGGTTTTGTGTCCTTGCCTGAGTTAACCCGAGCCAATCGCAACTATATCAGCCTTTTCATCAATGGTCGTTATATCAAGAACTTCCTGCTCAATCGTGCAATTCTTGACGGTTATGGCAGTAAGCTCATGGTGGGCCGTTTTCCACTGGCTGTCATTCACATCCATATCGATCCTTATCTAGCGGATGTCAATGTACATCCAACCAAGCAAGAGGTACGGATTTCCAAGGAAAAAGAATTGATGGCCTTGGTTTCAGAAGCTATCTCCAACAGTCTCAAGGAGCAAACCTTGATACCAGATGCCTTGGAAAATCTTGCCAAATCGACCGTGCGTAATCGTCAAAAGGTAGAGCAGACCATTCTCCCACTCAAAGAAAATACGCTCTACTATGAGCAAACTGAGCCGACAAGACCTAGTCAAGCTGAGGTGGCTGATTATCAGGTTGAATTAACTGAGGAAGGGCAGGACTTAACCCTGTTTGCCAAGGAAACCCTGGACCAATTGACCAAGCCAGCAAAACTGCATTTTGCAGAGAGAAAACCTGCTAACTATGACCAATTAGACCATCCAGAGCTAGACTTAGCAAGTCTTGATAAGGCTTATGACAAGCTGGAGCGAGAAGAATCATCAAGCTTCCCAGAGTTGGAATTTTTCGGGCAAATGCATGGGACCTATCTCTTTGCCCAAGGGCGAGATGGACTTTACATCATAGACCAGCATGCGGCTCAGGAACGAGTCAAGTACGAGGAGTACCGTGAAAACATTGGCAATGTTGACCAGAGCCAGCAGCAACTCCTAGTGCCCTATATCTTTGAATTTCCAGCGGATGATGCTCTTCGTCTCAAGGAAAGAATGCCTCTTTTAGAGGAAGTGGGCGTCTTTCTAGCAGAGTACGGAGAAAATCAATTTATTCTACGTGAACATCCTATTTGGATGGCAGAAGAAGAGATTGAATCAGGCATCTATGAGATGTGCGACATGCTCCTTTTGACCAAGGAAGTTTCTATCAAGAAATACCGAGCAGAGCTGGCTATCATGATGTCCTGCAAGCGATCTATCAAGGCCAACCATCGTATCGATGACCATTCGGCCAGACAACTCCTCTATCAGCTTTCTCAATGTGACAATCCCTACAACTGTCCCCACGGACGTCCTGTTTTGGTGCATTTTACCAAGTCGGATATGGAAAAGATGTTCCGACGTATTCAGGAAAATCACACCAGTCTTCGTGAGCTGGGGAAATATTAAACTAAAAGGAAAACTATGTACGAATATTTAAAAGGAATCATTACTAAAATCACTGCTAAATACATTGTTCTTGAAACCAATGGTATCGGTTATATCTTGCATGTGGCCAATCCCTATGCTTATTCAGGTCAGGTGAATCAGGAAGCTCAAATTTATGTGCATCAGGTCGTGCGTGAGGACGCCCATCTGCTTTATGGATTTCGCTCAGAAGACGAGAAAAAGCTCTTTCTCAGTCTGATTTCGGTCTCTGGGATTGGGCCTGTGTCAGCTCTTGCTATTATCGCTGCTGATGACAATGCTGGCTTGGTTCAAGCCATCGAAACCAAGAACATCACCTACTTGACCAAATTCCCTAAAATTGGCAAGAAAACAGCCCAGCAGATGGTGCTGGACTTGGAAGGCAAGGTAGTAGTTGCAGGAGATGACCTTCCTGCCAAGGTGGCAGTGCAAGCTAGCGCTGAAAACCAAGAACTGGAAGAAGCTATGGAAGCTATGCTGGCACTGGGCTACAAGGCAACTGAGCTCAAGAAAATCAAGAAATTCTTTGAAGGAACGACAGATACAGCTGAGAACTATATCAAGTCGGCCCTTAAAATGTTGGTCAAATAGGAGCAAAGCATGACAAAACGTTGTTCGTGGGTCAAGATGACCAATCCGCTCTACATCGCCTACCATGATGAGGAGTGGGGTCAGCCCCTCCATGATGACCAAGCATTGTTTGAGTTGTTGTGTATGGAAACCTATCAGGCAGGCCTGTCTTGGGAAACGGTGCTCAACAAACG
>CAKQBM010000206.1 GCA_934216185.1 uncultured Streptococcus sp.
GGCTGGGCCAACGAGGAATTGGTCGATAATGAAAACGGAAACTACGACTACCTCATGTATGCCGACCTAGACTTTAAACATCCTGAAGTTATCAAAAATATCTATGACTGGGCTGACTGGTTCATGGAAACGACTGGTATTGCTGGTTTCCGCTTGGATGCCGTCAAACACATTGACTCTTTCTTCATGCGTAATTTCATCCGTGATATGAAGGAAAAATACGGTGAGGATTTCTATGTTTTTGGTGAATTTTGGAATCCCGATAAGGAAGCCAATCTAGACTATCTTGAAAAAACAGAAGAACGCTTTGACCTTGTCGATGTTCGTCTCCACCAGAATCTCTTTGATGCTAGTCGAGCAGGTTCCAACTATGACCTTCGTGGCATTTTCACAGATAGCCTGGTTGAACTCAAGCCTGACAAGGCTGTGACTTTTGTCGACAACCACGATACCCAACGTGGTCAGGCTCTTGAGTCTACTGTTGAAGAATGGTTTAAACCAGCAGCCTATGCTCTCATTCTGTTACGCCAAAATGGCCTTCCATGTGTCTTTTACGGAGACTACTATGGGATTTCAGGACAATATGCTCAACAAGATTTCAAAGAAGTCCTTGACCGCCTCCTAGCCATCCGAAAAGACTTGGCCTATGGAGAACAAACAGACTACTTTGATGACGCAAACTGTATCGGTTGGGTATGTTCAGGTGCTGAACATCAATCCCCAATTGCAGTCTTGATCTCAAATGACCAAGAAAACAGCAAGTCAATGTTTATCGGCCAAGAATGGGCTAACCAAACCTTTGTAGATTTACTTGAAAACCACCAAGGGCAAATTACAATTGATGAGGAAGGTTATGGACAATTCCCTGTCTCAGCTGCTTCGGTAAGTGTCTGGGCAGCCAATACAATCTAATACTCTTCGAAAATCTCTTCAAACCACGTCAACGTCGCCTTGCCGTAGGTATAGGTAACTGACTTCGTCAGTCTTATCTACAACCTCAAAACTGTGTTTTGAGCAGCCTGCGGCTAGTTTCCTAGTTTGCTCTTTGATTTTCATTGAGTATAATAGCCAATAATAACCAGCCAGGTCCAAGCGGATTTGGCTTTTTTGCATTCACAAAAAGACCTACCCAAATGGATAGATCTTTACTTGTTTACAATTTACCTGCTACGGCATCCAACAATTCTTGGATTTTAGCTTGGTTGCTTCCTCCTGCCATGGCCATGTCTGGTTTACCACCACCACGTCCATCGACGATTGGTGCCAATTCTTTGACAAGGTTTCCTGCATGAAGGTCTTTTGTCTTGCTTGCGACAAGAACATTGACTTTGTCTCCGATAGTAGCAACTAGGACAAGAAGATCAGAGTAGTCTTTTTGTTTCCAGTTATCTGCAAAAGTACGAAGGGCACCAGCGTCAGATACAGACACTTGACTAGCAATGTAACGGTGACCGTTGACTTCCTTAACGTCTTTGAAAATATCGCCTGCGGCTGCAGCTGCTGCTTTTTCTTTCAACTCAGCATTTTCTTTTTGAAGTTGACGAAGTTGTTCTTGAAGTCCTTCTACCTTGTGAGGTACTTCTTTAAGTTGAGGTGCTTTCAAGGTTGCTGCGACAGCTTTAAGAGCGTCTTCTTGTTCACGGTAGGCTTCAAAGGCTTCCTTACCAGTCACTGCCAAGATACGGCGAGTTCCTGAACCGATCCCTTCTTCTTTGACAATCTTGAAGAGGCCAATCTCAGAAGTGTTGCCAACGTGGGTACCACCACAAAGCTCGATAGAGTAGTCACCAATAGTAACAACACGGACTTCTTTACCGTATTTCTCACCAAAGAGAGCCATAGCTCCCATTTCCTTAGCAGTGTCAATATCTGTTTCAACTGTCTTCACTTCAAGAGCTTCCCAGATTTTTTCGTTGACTTGCTGCTCAATCGCACGCAATTCTTCAGCAGTTACAGCTTGGAAGTGAGTAAAGTCAAAGCGAAGGAATTCAACTTCGTTAAGAGATCCTGCTTGTGTTGCGTGGTTTCCAAGGATATTGTGAAGGGCAGCGTGAAGCAAGTGAGTCGCTGTGTGGTTTTTCATGACACGGTGACGACGATTGGTATCGATTGCCAGCGTATATTCTTGGTTCAAAGCAAGTGGTGCGTGGACTTCAACTGTATGAAGAGCTTGTCCGTTTGGTGCTTTTTGAACATTTGTCACAGTAGCTACAACCTTACCTAACTCATTCAAGATTTGTCCATGGTCAGCTACCTGTCCACCCATTTCAGCGTAGAATGGAGTTTCCGCAAAGATAAGAGAGGCAATTCCTTCTGACACAGCTTCTACTTCTGCATTGTCAGCCACGATGGCCACCAATTTAGAAGACAATTGGCTAGCATTGTAGTTGAATACACTTTCTACAGTGATGTTTTGAAGGGTTTCATTTTGCATCCCCATTGAGCCACCCTTGACAGCTGACGCACGCGCGCGTTCTTGCTGTTCTTTCATGGCTGCTTCAAAGCCTTCACGGTCCACAGTCATACCAGCTTCTTCAGCGATTTCTTCAGTCAATTCAACTGGGAATCCATAAGTGTCATAAAGTTTGAAGACATCTGAACCAGCAATGACAGATTGACCTTTTTCTTTCAAGTCTACTACGATACCTTGGGCAAAATGTTGACCTGAGTGAAGAGTACGAGCAAATGACTCTTCCTCGCTCTTAACGATTTTCTCAATAAAGTCACGTTTTTCAAGCACTTCTGGGTAGTAGCTTTCCATGATTTTTCCAACGGTTGGAACGAGTTTGTAAAGGAAAGGCTCGTTGATTCCCAATTTTTGACCATGCATAGAAGCACGACGGAGAAGACG
>CAKQBM010000207.1 GCA_934216185.1 uncultured Streptococcus sp.
GTCAGTGAGGAAATCATCATGAATACGCTGAGAGATCTGAAAAAAGCTGGGAAGACGGTTCTCATCGTTCACCACGACCTCAGCAAGGTTCCCCACTACTTCGATCAAGTCTTACTTGTCAATCGAGAAGTGATTGCCTTTGGTCCAACCAAAGAAACCTTTACCGAAGCCAATCTCAAAGAAGCCTACGGTAATCGACTCTTTTTCAATGGAGGTGACCTATGATTGCAGAATTTATCGATGGATTGCAAAAATTCCATTTCTTACAAAATGCCTTGATAACAGCTATTGTCGTCGGAGTCGTAGCTGGAGCTGTGGGATGCTTCATCATCCTACGCGGGATGTCACTCATGGGAGATGCCATTTCACATGCTGTCTTACCAGGTGTAGCCCTCTCCTTCATCTTGGGCGTTGACTTCTTTATCGGAGCCATTGTCTTTGGATTGCTAGCTGCCATCATCATTACCTACATCAAGGGAAACTCGATTATCAAAAGCGATACCGCCATCGGCATTACCTTTTCTTCTTTCTTAGCCCTCGGTATCATCTTGATTAGTGTCGCTAAAAGTTCAACTGACCTTTTCCATATCCTTTTTGGTAATATCCTAGCCGTCCAAGATACGGATATGTTTATTACTATGGGTGTGGGGGCAGCCATTCTCTTGTTGATCTGGATTTTCTTCAAGCAACTCTTGATAACTTCCTTTGATGAACTCTTGGCTAAAGCTATGGGAATGCCTGTCAATTTCTATCACTACCTTCTCATGGTACTCCTGACTCTCGTGTCTGTGACAGCCATGCAAAGTGTCGGAACTATCCTGATTGTAGCCATGCTGATTACCCCAGCTGCAACTGCTTATCTTTATGCTAATAGCCTGAAAAGCATGATATTCCTTTCCTCAACCTTTGGAGCTACTGCTTCAGTTTTGGGACTCTTTATCGGTTATAGCTTTAACGTTGCAGCAGGTTCTAGTATCGTGCTTACAGCCGCTAGTTTCTTTCTCATTAGCTTCTTTATCGCTCCAAAACAACGATATTTGAAACTGAAAAATAAACATTTGTTAAAATAAGGGGTAAAGCCCCAATAAATTGGAGGATCTAATGAAAAAATTAGGTACATTACTCGTTCTCTTTCTTTCCGCCATTGTTCTCGTAGCATGTGCTGGCGGAAAAAAAGATGCAGCTTCTGGTCAAAAACTAAAAGTTGTTGCTACAAACTCAATCATCGCTGATATTACTAAAAATATTGCTGGTGACAAGATTGATCTTCACAGTATCGTTCCTGTTGGCCAAGACCCACACGAATACGAACCACTCCCTGAAGACGTTAAGAAAACTTCTCAAGCTGATTTGATTTTCTATAACGGTATCAACCTTGAAACAGGTGGCAATGCTTGGTTTACAAAATTGGTAGAAAATGCTAAGAAAACTGAAAACAAAGACTACTTTGCAGTCAGCGAAGGCGTTGATGTTATCTATCTTGAAGGCCAAAACGAAAAAGGTAAAGAAGACCCACACGCTTGGCTTAATCTTGAAAACGGTATGATCTTTGCTAAAAATATCGCAAAACAATTGAGCGCTAAAGACCCTAGCAACAAGGAATTCTACGAAAAAAATCTCAAAGAATATACTGATAAGCTAGACAAACTTGACAAGGAAGCTAAAGAGAAATTTAACAACATCCCTGCTGAGAAGAAATTGATCGTAACCAGCGAAGGATGCTTCAAATACTTCTCTAAGGCCTACGGTGTCCCAAGTGCCTACATCTGGGAAATCAATACTGAAGAAGAAGGAACACCTGACCAAATCAAGACCTTGGTTGAAAAACTTCGCCAAACAAAAACTCCTTCACTCTTTGTAGAATCAAGTGTGGATGACCGTCCAATGAAAACTGTTTCTCAAGACACAAACATCCCAATCTACGCACAAATCTTTACTGACTCTATCGCAGAACAAGGTAAAGAAGGCGACAGCTACTACAACATGATGAAATACAACCTTGACAAGATTGCTGAAGGATTGGCAAAATAATACTCTTCGAAAATCTCTTCAAACCACGTCAGCGTCGCCTTGCCGTATATATGTGACTGACTTTATCAGTCTTATCTATAACCTCAAAGCGGTGCTTTGAGCAACCTGCTGCTAGCTTCCTAGTTTGCTCTTTGATTTTCATTGAGTATAAGCCTCTGAAAAACGTCATTCTCACATGAGCTGGCATTTTTTCTATGCCCATATTTCCGGTCAAATCATTGGAAAATTCCGGCTGTTTCAGCTAAAATGGAAGAAAAAAGATTGGAGTATCCTATGGTAACTTTTCTCGGAAATCCTGTGAGCTTTACAGGTAAACAACTACAAGTCGGCGACAAGGCACTTGATTTTTCTCTCACTACAACAGACCTTTCTAAAAAATCTCTGGCTGATTTTGATGGCAAGAAAAAAGTCTTGAGTGTCGTGCCTTCTATCGATACAGGCATCTGCTCAACTCAAACGCGTCGTTTTAACCAAGAACTGGCTGGACTGGATAATACGGTTGTCTTGACTGTTTCCATGGACCTACCTTTTGCTCAAAAACGTTGGTGTGGTGCTGAAGGTATTGAAAATGCCATTATGCTCTCAGACTATTTCGACCATTCCTTTGGACGTGATTACGCTCTCTTAATCAATGAGTGGCACCTATTGGCACGCGCAGTCTTTGTCCTCGATACTGACAATACTATTCGCTACGTTGAATACGTGGACAATATCAACTCTGAACCAAACTTCGAAGCTGCAATTGCAGCCGCTAAATCCCTATAGAAAAAATCCTCTGTCACAAAGAGTTC
>CAKQBM010000208.1 GCA_934216185.1 uncultured Streptococcus sp.
ACTTTGTCACGAACGTCAAATTCCACGACAATATCGCGAGCAGTCAAAATTACATTTTTTTCTTTTGTCATTTCTACTCCTATCTATGTGTACGTGGATCACTAGCATCCGCTAAGTTTTGACCAACTACGAAAAGGGACAAGGATACCAAGACAAGAGTTGTCAATGGAATCCAGAACAAGTAAGCATTAGTTGTTACGTTTTGTGAATAATCCGAAATCAAACGACCCAAACTTGGCACTGTAATTGGTAATCCAAGACCGAAGAAAGACAAGAAGGCTTCGTATGAGATAAAGCTTGGAAGCATTTGAGTCATCGTTGTCACAATAACAGATACCAATTGAGGCATGATATTTTTGGCAACAATCTTCAAGGTTGGAGTTCCCAAAGTACGTGATGCCAAGTTGTATTCCAAGTCACGATAACGCAAGATTTGCACACGAATCATGAAGGCAATCCCAATCCATGTTGTCACACTCATGGCAAAAATCAGATTCCAGAATCCAGCTCCGATTGAGTAAGTCAAGACAATGACAATCAAAAGAGATGGGATGTTTGAGATGACATTATAAACTTCCATCATCACACGGTCTACTGATTTTGAAATTCCCCAAATACCACCGACAAAGACACCGATAACTAGGTTAATCACTGTCGCAATCACAGAAATGAGGATAGAGTTACGAGCTCCGAACCAGACACCGTCAAAGAGAGATTTACCATTACTGTCTGTACCGAACCAATGCTCAGCATTTGGCTTGATATAACGAGCACTAAAGTCGTTTACCTTGCTGACATCATTGAAATCAAACTTAGAAAACATTGGGTAGATGAAACTCATCAAAATGATAGCTACCAAGATTCCCAACATGACTACAGTTGATTTCTTCTTCATAAATTGTCTAAACACTGAACCCCAGTATGAATAAGCTGGCGCATCAATGGCTTCAGAGGCAAAATCGTCACGTTTTACGAACTGAAATTTTTCTTTATCGATTGTAGACATTATTTGCCTCCTTTCTCAGTCAATTTAATACGTGGGTCAATAATCGTCATCCAAATATCTCCCAAAAGAAGTGAGAAGATAGAAATACATGTAAAGATGAAGACAAGACCAACGACCATAGAGTTATTAGATGCTTTTACAGAGTCAATCAACATTTTACCCATACCTGGGAAGGCGAAGACTGTTTCAGTAAGGGTTGCACCACCGATAACCCCAATAACAGCACCAGGAATTCCTGAAACCAGCGGAACCATGGCATTTTTAAAGATGTGTTTGTTTGAAATTTCTTTTTCAGACAAACCTTTTGCACGAGCAAAACGAACAAAGTCCTGTGACTGTAAGTCAATCATATAACGACGAATCCAAATAGCTGTATAAGGAGCCCCCAACAAACCAAGGATAACTGCTGGTAAAACGTAAGAACGCCAATCTCCAGCTCCCAGGATAGGGAATGAATCTGGAAGACCAATTGATGATCCAATCAAACGAACGATGTAAACCAAGGCAATCGTTGGAAGAGCCATCAAGAAGGTCAAAGCACCTGTCGAAAAGCTATCAATCCAAGTGTTCTTGAAACGAGCCATGGCTGAACCAAGCGGCACGGCAATCGCATAAGAAATCACCAAACCAATCAATCCAGCGACAGCAGAGCTGGTAATCATAGAAGGATATTGGTAGTTGCTTTCAGTAGCTGTATAAGGATCATCTTTCCCATAGTTAGCTACTTCACGAGAATCAGCCTGACTAGGTGATTTATAGGTTCTTGAGTAAATATTTACAGAAGAAGTTTTCTTACCTGTTGGGAATTGAACTTGAGATGTTTTTGTTTGCCCTTGTCCTTGAGTAATAACCTGTAAAACAGGGCTATTAGCATAGGTTGGATAAGAGTCACCTAAATTAATGTTCACAAAGTTTTGATGCACAAATGGGAACTGACCGTTGAAGTACAAGAGATATTTATGTTTAGTTCCTGAACCGACCAAGGACCATCCGATAGCTGGATCATTTTCAAAACGAAGGTAACGTTTCAAGTCTGGATTTTCAGGGTCTTGAATTTTATTAGTATGGTCAATGTCAATCAAGTTAGCATAGAAGTGAAAAACACGTTCAAAAATTGGGATTTCACGAGTAGCGTAGAATTGGCCACTTTCAGTAAATTCTCCCAGGGTCCAACCATGACCGATTTGTTTGATGTATTTTTCATAGATGGCCTTGTTGGTATCATTGGCTTCAACGGTTACAGAAGCATCCATCTGGCTAGCTTTTTCTTGCAACTCTTTGGTATCGTAGTACTCGATATAGCCCATACGCTCATAGACAGTATTCTCATAGTTATCACGTTTATCAGCAGTTGTCGCAATCTTGTTATAGTTGGTATCCTGTTTGAAAATCAATTTTCGAGGAACCATTGTATAGATAATCGTGTAAGTCAAGGTTGTTACTAAGAAAATAGAAACCAAGGACCGCAAAAAACGCATAAAAATATATTTTTTCATATCATTTCCTTTAAAAATCCCAAAAGAACCTTCTCCTCATGGAGAGAAAGTTCTATTGAAAATTATTTACTTACTCCTCTTATAAAATATAGGTTGTTATCAATTATATCATAGATTTCAAGAAAAGTAAACGAATTTTCAGAATATTTAGGCTTATTCATACAAAAAATCTGAAAAAACTATTGACTGAAAATCATTTTCAAGGTATAATAATAAACGTTAAGGCGGTATAGCCAAGTGGTAAGGCACGGCTCTGCAAAAGCTTGATCGTCGGTTCAAATCCGTCTACCGCCTTCTATAACTTGATTTATCAGGTT
>CAKQBM010000209.1 GCA_934216185.1 uncultured Streptococcus sp.
TCTTCATCGTCTAACTCAGAAATTTCTTCCTCAGCACGCGCAGAAATAACGACTACTTCAGCATTTTCTGTCGCTGCAAATTCACAAATTTGTTTGACATAGTCGATAGAGTCAGGTTCTGAAACAACATCCTCATCTACATTGGCAACATAAAGAACTGGTTTAGTTGTCAAAAGGAAGAGACCTTTGACAACTTTTTGTTCTTCATCTGTAAATTCGATGGTGCGAGCTGATTTTCCATCTTCGAGGACTGGTTTAATCTTTTGAAGAACATTAAACTCAGCTACTGATTCTTTATCTTTTTGTGTACGTGCCATCTTTTCTACACGCGCATAGCGTTTATTAACCGATTCTAAGTCAGCAAGAATCAATTCTAGGTTAATGGTATCAATATCTGCAAGTGGATCCACAAAGGCATCTTCACGTCCTTGCTCGCGCATGACATTTTCATCATCAAAAGCACGAACTACGTGAACAATCGCATCTACTTCACGAATATTGGCCAAGAATTTATTCCCTAGCCCTTCT
The DNA here is from genome assembly GCA_934216185.1 of uncultured Streptococcus sp. Classification (GTDB taxonomy): domain Bacteria; phylum Bacillota; class Bacilli; order Lactobacillales; family Streptococcaceae; genus Streptococcus. The sequence goes on from CAKQBM010000209.1 coordinate 529, forward strand.
CCTTTTGAAGCTCCTTTTACAATCCCTGCAATATCTGTAAATTCAAAAGTTGTGGGAACTGTCTTTTTAGGAGTAATCATTTCAGTTAGTTTTTGTAGGCGTTCATCTGGAACTTCTACCATTCCAACATTTGGATCAATCGTCGCAAATGGGTAGTTTGCCGCCTCTGCTCCTGCTTTTGTAATTGCATTAAATAGTGTTGATTTACCAACGTTTGGCAAACCAACGATACCTGCTGTTAAAGCCATATTTTCTCATTCTCCGTTTTCATTTCAATCCCTAATATTATAACACAAAAAGGGAAAACTTGCTAACCCTCTAACTAAGGGTTCTCATACTCTTCGAAAATCAAATTCAAACCACGTCAACGTCACCTTGCCGTACTCAAGTACAGCCTTCGGCTAGTTTCCTAGTTTGCTCTTTGATTTTCATTGAGTATCAGTCAATAATTTTATTCATTTTTCGATCAAAATCATAGCGTCCCATCATGACAACATGATCACAATTACTGCACTTTATTTTTATATCTGCCCCTACACGTGTAATTTCCCAACGATTTGCTTTTTTACCTGTTGACTTGATGGTGCAAGCGTGTGGTTTTTTCATCTCAACAAAATTTCCAACTTGATACATACTACTCTCCTTTTCTTTTTCGATTATATCATAAAAGAGGCGAGCTAGGCTCAACCTCTTTCACTTAATTTGTACGAACTGGGGTGATAAGTTGCATGAAGTCCTCGTCAGTATCTGCTGGCACAAGAGTAAAGGGACGAACAGCTGAGATAAAGCTAATGGTCACCTTTTCGCTATTTAAAGCCTTGAGTGAATCAATCAAGTAAGTTGGGTTGAAACTAATAATCAAATCTTCACCAGTAATCTGATCAGTATCGATTTCTTCGTTTACTTTACCAACTTCTGGAGAGTGAACATGGGCGCTAACAATCCCATCTTTAATTTCAAGTTTCACAGTACCATTTTGAGTCGCACTTGATAAAAGACGAGCACGTTCCATTGACTTGCGTAAGTTTACCACATCAAAAGTAATAGTAGTGTTAAAGTCTGTTGGAATCAAGCGATCTGTATCAGGATAGTTTCCTTCTAGGAGACGAGTATAGAAGCTAATATTTTCGCTTCTAAAGAGGATTTGATTGTTTGCAAAGAAAATCTCTACAGTTTCAATATCATCTGTAAATACCGCTGAAAATTCGCGTAGAGAACGGCTAGGAATTACGACATCAAAATCATCACTATTTTTTTCAAGAGTCAATTTTTTCTGGCTTAGACGATGAGAGTCTGTTGCAACTGTTTTTAACTCTTTGTGTTGACTCAATACAAAATGAACACCTGTCAAAATTGGACGACTCTCTTGTGTACTTGCAGCAAAAGCTGTTTCATTGATAATTTTCTTGAGTAATTTTGTTTCAAGAACCAAAGGAGTGCTTGCTGAAATTTCTTGGATTCGTGGATATTGCTCGCTATCTTTTCCTTTTAGGGTAATTTCTGATTTGCCGCTAGTTAAAACAATTTGATTTTGTTCAATTTCTTTAAAATCAAGAATCACATCAGGTAGACTAGATACCACATTGATGAAGAAAGAAGCTTCAAGAAGAATCGAACCTAAAGAAGTAATTAACAAACCAGCATCTTCATTTTTTTGAGAAATAAAATTTTCAATTGAAATTTGACCATTTGAACCAATTAAAGTAACACCTTCATTGGTCACGTCAATTTTTACTGTTGATAAAATAGGAATAGCATTTTTAGAACTAATAGCTCTTTTAGTAATATTTAATGATTGTAGAAATAAATTTTTATTAATTGAAAAATGAATCATGGATTCTCCTTTATTTATTTTTAATATTAGAAGGATAATAGTAATAATAGAGTCTGTGAAATCTGTGGAAAACAGACTTGAAGTAAGTCATATCAAGTTTTTTAGCTTGTTTAAAAAATGTGGATAAAAAAGATAAAAAAGTGAAAGTTATCCACAAGTTATTTTATTTTCTTTTTGATTGATTCAATTTCTAAACGTAAATTATCGTCTTCATCAATCAAAGATTTAATTTTTGCATGGGCATGAATGACTGTTGTATGATCTTTTCCCCCAAATTCCTTCCCAATTTTTGGAAGACTATTATCTGTTAGTTCTCTAGATAAATACATAGCCACTTGACGGGCTAACACAATATTTTGAAGACGTCTACTTCCCTTCATTTCTTTGACACTGACACCATAAAAGTTACCAACTTCATTTTGGATTTTATCAATTGGGATGACGAG
>CAKQBM010000210.1 GCA_934216185.1 uncultured Streptococcus sp.
CTCATTGCAAAGAAAGTTGTTAAACCAGCGAGAACCTCTGTACGAACGTCTGTACCGTTCTCTTTTAGTTTAAATAATTTGTCCATTATCAATCTCCTTTTAATTTTTACGAACAATAATAGAATTATATCATTTATCATTCACTTTTTCAATATCTTTGTTTGATTTATTTAAGAATTTGATGAAATTTCTTTTTTGGTTTCGAATCTGTTTTTCTGCCTGCTTTCTGTTATAATAGTAGACATCTTATCTAAAAAGACACTAGAAAGGTCCCTATGACGAAAAAAATTATTGCAGTTGACCTGGATGGAACCCTGCTCAACTCAGACAGTCAAATTTCTGACTTTACCAAAGAAACCATTAAAAAAGTTGCTGAAAAAGGCCATCAGATTATTATTACGACCGGTCGCCCTTACCGAATGTCAAAAGATTTCTACCGTGAACTTAGCTTAGACACTCCTATGATTAATTTCAACGGCTCCCTTACTCATTTACCAGATCAAGTTTGGGACTTTGAAAAGTGTTTAACTGTAGACAAAAAATATCTGCTAGACATGGTTCGACGTTCAGAGGATATTCAAGCCGATTTTATCGCTGGAGAATATCGAAAAAAATTCTACATTACAAATCCCAATGAAGAAATTGCCAATCCCAAACTATTTGGCGTAGAAGCTTTCCAGCCTAAAGATCAATTCAAGCCTGAATTGGTGACCAAGGACCCTAACTGTATTCTCTTGCAGACCAGAGCCAGTGACAAGTATGCCCTTGCAAAAGAAATGAACGCCTTCTACCAGCATCAACTGTCCATCAATACCTGGGGAGGTCCGCTCAATATCCTTGAGTGTACACCCAAAGGTGTCAATAAGGCCTTTGCTTTGGACTACTTGCTCAAGGTAATGAATCGTGATAAAAAGGATTTGATTGCCTTTGGAGATGAACACAATGATACCGAAATGCTCGCTTTTGCAGGGAAGGGCTATGCCATGAAAAATGCCAACCCAGAGCTACTCCCCTATGCAGATGAGCAAATCTCACTAACCAACGACCAAGACGGGGTTGCCAAAACCCTGCAAGACTTATTCTTATAGTCCATTCTGACCAGCTTGCGAGCTAGTCTTTGTGCTCTTTTCACAGTCTCATCAACCAGTTAATCGATTGTTCTACTTTTTGCCTCCAAAACCTTGGAAAAGGCTTTCTTTTGTGATATACTTCACATATAAATACAAGAGAGCTCGTCATACTCGACTCTGTTGACACAAAATCAATCCAGTCCTGTTTCTCCTGCTCTCAGTTAATATCAAGGAGGATAGCTATGAAAGCTGTTGTTGTAAATCCAGAAAGCACTGGTGTTGCTATTGAAGAAAAAGTACTCCGTCCACTTGAAACTGGGGAAGCACTTGTAGAAATTGAATACTGTGGTGTTTGCCACACTGACCTTCACGTTGCCCATGGCGACTTCGGTCAGGTACCAGGACGTGTCCTAGGTCACGAAGGTGTTGGTATCGTTAAAGAAATTGCTCCAGATGTAAAAAGCCTTAAAGTCGGCGACCGCGTCAGCGTTGCTTGGTTCTTTGAAGGATGTGGCACTTGCGAATACTGTACTACTGGCCGTGAAACTCTTTGCCGTACAGTGAAAAATGCTGGCTACTCAGTAGATGGTGGTATGGCTGAACAATGTATCGTAACTGCAGACTATGCTGTTAAAGTTCCTGACGGACTTGATCCAGCCCAAGCCTCATCTATCACATGTGCTGGTGTAACAACCTATAAAGCTATAAAAGAAGCAAAAGTTGAACCAGGCCAATGGGTTGTTCTTTACGGTGCTGGTGGACTTGGAAACCTCGCAGTTCAATATGCTAAAAAAGTATTCAATGCCCATGTCATCGCAGTTGATATCAACAACGACAAACTTGCCCTTGCAAAAGAAGTAGGCGCTGACATTGTTATTAACGGCCTCGAAGTTGAAGATGTACCTGGACTTATCAAAGAAAAAACAGATGGAGGAGCTCATTCAGCTGTCGTAACTGCTGTATCTAAAGTTGCCTTCAACCAGGCTGTTGACTCAGTTCGTGCTGGTGGTCGCGTTGTCGCTGTCGGCCTTCCTTCTGAAATGATGGAACTCAGCATCGTGAAAACCGTTCTAGATGGAATCCAAGTCATCGGTTCTCTTGTTGGAACTCGTAAAGACTTGGAAGAAGCCTTCCAATTCGGTGCAGAAGGTTTAGTAGTTCCAGTTGTTCAAAAACGTCCAGTAGAAGATGCTGTTGCCATTTTCGACGAAATGGAAAAAGGTCAAATCCAAGGACGTATGGTACTAGACTTCACCCACTAATCTAATAGAAATCTATTTTAAAAGTTGGAATGCGTTTCCAACTTTTTTATATTAAATTTTTAAATAAGAATTCAAAATTACTCCTCAAAAACTTAATATGTCAACATCTGCAAATAAAAGCTTTTTAATTTTTTATGATAAATAGTTGCTTTTTATATGAAAACGGTTTATACTTAAAAAGTCTTAAAGTTTTCTTAAACGAAAACTAAAACAAAAAAGGAGGAATGACAATAATGAGTATCGGAATCATTATTGCGAGCCACGGCGAATTTGCTGCGGGTATTCATCAGTCAGGATCTATGATCTTTGGTGAACAAGAAAAGGTTCAAGTTGTAACCTTTATGCCAAATGAAGGTCCTGATGATCTATACGCTAAGTTTAATAACGCTGTTGCTGCATTTGACGCAGAAGATGAGGTTCTAGTTTTGGCTGACCTTTGGAGTGGATCTCCATTTAACCAAGCTAG
>CAKQBM010000211.1 GCA_934216185.1 uncultured Streptococcus sp.
AGATATCTCTAGTATAACGCTATCTATACCATTTGTAAAATATAGAAATCCTATCGAAGTGATAGGATTTTTTTATACCATAGGTACAAGCCATTGATTTTCAAGCGATTGTGATAAGCTAATTCTAGTAAATAGGTGTAAAGGAGAACGCTATCCGTTTTCTTTTTGAATTGCTTCATTTTCTAGTAGGTCTTGGCAAGCATCTTTTTATGCTGCTAATTAAAGTAGCGGTGAAAATATCGGTGAAAAACTGTAGTATCTATTATTTACACTAGGTTTACAGGAACCTCAACTTCGCGTAAACCTTGATCAGTTAAAGTGACTTTTCCATTAAAAAATTCCACAAGTGAAGCTTTAATAGTTTCTTTTTCTTCTTTATCAACATAAATTATCGTATCGACTTGATCTGTAAAGTTTGTATCCAGTTCCATGAGATTATGTTCTTTAAGGAAGTTACTGTACTCTTGATACTGAGCGTAAGACATTTGAATAGCAATGCCAGCTTGTTCCTTTATTTCAATGATGCCAATTTCTTTGACGGCTAAGGCAACACTGCCTGCGTAAGCACGAATCAGTCCTCCAGCGCCTAGTTTAATACCACCAAAGTAGCGTGTCACTACCACACAGACATTGGCAAGATTGTGATTTTCTAGTACCCCAAGCATGGGAACGCCAGCAGTACCACTAGGCTCGCCATCATCACTTGTACGTTTGATTTCACTACGTTCCCCAATAATAAAGGCCGAGCAGTTATGCGTCGCTTTGTAGTGTTCTTTTTTGATGGTGGTAATGAAGGTACGAGCCTCTTCTTCGCTATAAACACGCTTGGCATGACAGATAAAGCGAGATTTTTTGATTTCTTCTTGGACTTGTCCGTCCTCTTTAATTGTTCTAAATTCCATGATTTAATTGTACTAAAAAATCATCCAAAGCGCTAGGTTTTTACGAATAAAGAAGTATGAAAGTAAATCCAAATTATCTCGGTCGTTTGTTTACTGAGAATGAATTAACAGAAGAGGAACGTCAGTTGGCGGAGAAACTTCCAGCAATGAGAAAGGAGAAAGGGAAACTTTTCTGTCAACGTTGTGATAGTGCTATTTTAGATGAATGGTATTTGCCCATCGGTGCTTACTATTGTAGGGAGTGTTTACTGATGAAGCGAGTCAGAAGTGATCAAGCTTTATACTATTTTCCGCAGGAGGATTTTCCGAAGCAAGATGTTCTTAAATGGTGTGGTCAATTAACCCCTTTTCAAGAGAAGGTATCAGAGGGACTGATTCAAGCAGTAGACAAGCAAGAGCCAACTTTAGTTCATGCGGTGACGGGGGCTGGAAAGACAGAAATGATTTATCAGGTTGTGGCTAAGGTGATCAATGCGGGTGGTGCAGTATGTTTGGCCAGTCCTCGCATAGATGTTTGTTTGGAGCTATACAAGCGCCTGCAAGATGATTTTGATTGCGAGATAGCCCTTCTACACGGAGAATCAGAATCGTACTTCCGAACCCCATTAGTTGTTGCGACAACCCATCAGTTATTGAAATTTTATCAAGCTTTTGATTTACTGATAGTGGATGAAGTAGATGCCTTTCCTTATGTTGACAATCCAATGCTTTACCATGCTGTTAAGAATAGTGTAAAGGAGAATGGGCTGAGAATCTTTTTAACAGCGACTTCGACAGATGAGTTAGATAGGAAGGTTCGTTTAGGAGAATTGAAACGATTGAGTTTGCCTAGACGATTTCATGGAAATCCGTTGATTATTCCAAAACCAGTTTGGTTATCTGATTTTAATCGCTACTTAGATAAGAATCGTTTGTCACCAAAATTAAAGTTTTATATCGAGACGCAGAGAAAGACAGCTTATCCGTTACTTATTTTTGCATCAGAAATTAAGAGAGGGGAACAGTTAAAAGAAATCTTACAGGATCAATTTCCAAATGAGAAAATTGGTTTTGTGTCTTCTGTAACAGAAGATCGATTAGAGCAAGTACAAGCTTTTCGAGATGGAGAACTGACAATACTTATCAGTACGACGATATTGGAGCGTGGAGTTACCTTTCCTTGCGTGGATGTTTTCGTAGTAGAGGCCAACCATCGTTTGTTTACCAAGTCTAGTTTGATTCAGATTGGTGGACGAGTTGGACGAAGCATGGATAGACCGACAGGAGATTTGCTTTTCTTTCATGACGGGTTAAATGCTTCAATCAAGAAGGCGATTAAGGAAATTCAGCAGATGAACAAGGAGGCTGGCTTATGAAGTGTTTGTTATGTGGGCAGACTATGAAAACTGTTTTAACTTTTAGTAGTCTCTTACTTCTGAAGAATGATGATTCTTGTCTTTGTTCAGACTGTGATTCTACTTTTGAAAGAATTGGGGAAGAGAACTGCCCAAACTGTATGAAAACAGGTTTGTCAACGAAGTGTCAAGATTGTCAATTTTGGTGTAAAGAAGGAGCTGAGGTCAGTCATAGAGCGATTTTTATTTACAATCAAGCTATGAAGGATTTTTTCAGTCGTTATAAGTTTGATGGAGACTTCCTTTTAAGAAAAGTTTTTGCTTCAGTTTTAAGTGAGGAGTTGAAAAAGTACAAAGAGTATCAATTTGTTGTAATTCCCCTAAGTTCTGAAAGATTACTTGACAGAGGATTTAATCAGGTTGAGGGCTTGGTAGATGCAGCAGGATTCAAGTATCTGGATTTATTAGAGAAAAAAGAAGAGAGAGCCAGTTCTTCTAAAAATCGTTCAGAACGCTTGGCAACAGAACTTCCTTTCTTTGTCAAAAGTGGAGTCACTATTCC
>CAKQBM010000212.1 GCA_934216185.1 uncultured Streptococcus sp.
GGAATAGTGACTCCACTTTTGACAAAGAAAGGAAGTTCTGTTGCCAAGCGTTCTGAACGATTTTTAGAAGAACTGGCCCGCTCTTCTCTCTTCTCTAGTAAGTCTTGAAAAGAGAATCCTGCTGCTTCAACTAAACCTTCAACCTGATTAAATCCCCTCTCAAGTAATCTTTCAGGACTTAGGGGAATGACGACAAATTGATACTCTTTGTACTTTTTCAACTCCTCACTTAAAAATGAAGCGAACACTTTTCTTAAAAGGAAGTCTCCATCAAACTTATACCGACTGAAAAAATCCTTCATAGCTTGATTGTAAGTAAAAATCGCTCTATGACTGACTTCAATTCCTTCTTTACACCAAAATTGACAATCTTGACACTTAGTTGACGCCTCTGTTTTCATACAGCTTGAACAGCACCCTTCACCAATTCTCTCAAAAGTAGATTCACAATCTAAACAAAGACAGGAGACATCATTCTTCAAAAGCAATAGACTACTAAAAGTTAAAACAGCCTTCATAGTCTGCCCACATAATAAGCACTTCACAGCCCCGCCTCCTTATTCATCTGCTGAATTTCCTTAATTGCCTTCTTGATTGAAGTATTTAACCCATCATGGAAAAAAATCAAATCTCCTGTCGGTCTGTCCATACTCCGACCGACACGTCCTCCAATCTGTATTAAACTAGACTTAGTAAAAAGACGATGATTGGCCTCTACTACGAAAACGTCCACACAAGGGAAGGTGACTCCACGCTCCAATATTGTCGTACTGATGAGTATAGTCAGCACCCCATCTCGAAAAGCTTGCACCTGCTCTAATCGATTTTCTGTTACAGAAGATACAAAGCCTATTTTCTCATTTGGAAATTGCTCCTGTAAGATTTCTTTTAACTGCTCCCCTTTTTTAATTTCTGATGCAAAAATGAGTAAAGGATAAGCTGTCTTTCTCTGTTTCTCAATATAAGACTTTAACTTTGGTGACAAACGATTCTTATCTAAGTAGCGATTAAAATCAGATAACCAAACTGGTTTTGGAATAATCAACGGATTTCCATGAAATCGTCTAGGCAAACTTAATCGTTTTAATTCTCCGATGCGAACCTTCCTATCTAGCTCATCGGTAGAAGTTGCTGTTAAAAAGATTCTCAAGCCATTCTCCTTTACACTATTCTTGACAGCATGGTAAAGCGTGGGATTGTCAACATAAGGAAAGGCATCTACTTCATCCACTATCAGCAAATCAAAAGCTTGATAAAACTTCAATAACTGATGGGTCGTCGCAACAACTAGTGGTGTTCGAAAATACGGCTCTGATTCTCCGTGTAGTAAAGATATCTCGCAAGCAAAATCATCTTGCAGGCGCTTGTACAGCTCCAAACAAACATCTATGCGAGGACTAGCCAAGCATACTGCACCACCCGCATTGATCACTTTAGCCACAACTTGATAAATCATTTCTGTCTTTCCAGCTCCTGTTACAGCGTGAACCAAGGTTGGCTCTTGCTTTTCTACCGCTCGAATCAGTCCCTCTGATACCTTATCTTGAAAAGGAGTTAATTGACCACTCCATTTAAGAACATCTTGCTTCGGAAAATCCTCCTGCGGGAAATAGTATAAAGATTGATCACTCCTAACTCGCTTCATAATTAAGCACTCCCTACAATAGTAAGCACCGATGGGCAAATACCATTCATCTAAAATAGCACTATCACAACGTTGACAGAAAAGTTTCCCTTTCTCCTTTCTCATTGCTGGAAGTTTCTCCGCCAACTGACGTTCCTCTTTAGTTAATTCATTCTCCGTAAACAAACGACCGAGATAATTTGGATTTACTTTCATACTTCTTTATTCGTAAAAACCTAGCGCTTTAGATGATTTTTTAGTACAATTAAATCATGGAATTTAAAACAATTAAAGAGGACGGACAAGTCCAAGAAGAAATCAAAAAATCCCGCTTTATCTGTCATGCCAAGCGTGTTTATAGCGAAGAAGAGGCTCGTGACTTCATTACCACCATCAAAAAAGAACACTACAAAGCTACGCATAACTGCTCTGCCTTCATTATTGGGGAGCGTAGTGAAATTAAACGTACAAGTGATGATGGTGAGCCTAGTGGTACTGCTGGCGTTCCCATGCTTGGGGTACTAGAAAATCACAACCTCACCAATGTCTGTGTGGTCGTGACACGCTACTTTGGTGGTATAAAACTAGGCGCTGGAGGACTGATTCGTGCTTACGCCGGTAGTGTTGCCTTAGCTGTCAAAGAAATTGGCATCATTGAAATAAAGGAACAGGCGGGCATTGCTATTCAAATGTCTTACACTCAGTACCAAGAGTATAGTAACTTCCTTAAGGAACATAATCTCATGGAACTTGATACAAACTTTACAGATCAAGTCGATACGATGATTTATGTTGATAAAGAAGACAAAGAAAATATTAAAGCTGCACTTGTAGAGTTTTTTAATGGAAAAGTCACTTTAACTGATCAAGGTTTACGAGAAGTTGAAGTTCCTGTAAACCTAGTGTAAACAATAGATAATACAGTGTTTTACTGATATTTTCACCGCTACTTTAATTAGCAACATAAAAAGGTGCTTACCAAGACCTACTAGAAAATGAAGCAATTCAAAAAGAAAACGGATAGCATTCTCCTTTATACCTATTTATTAGAATTAGCTTATCACAATCGCTTGAAAATTAATGGCTTGGACCTGTGATATAAAAAAATCCTATCACTTCGATAGGATTTCTATATTTTACAAATGGTATAGATAGCGTTATACTAGAGATATCT
>CAKQBM010000213.1 GCA_934216185.1 uncultured Streptococcus sp.
GGTGGTCAAACAGCCATCAACCTTGCGGAGCCATTGGCAAAAGCAGGTGTGACCATCCTTGGTACACAGGTTGCTGACCTAGACCGTGCCGAAGACCGCGACCTCTTTGAGCAAGCTCTTAAAGATTTGGATATTCCACAGCCACCTGGACAAACAGCAACCAATGAGGAAGAAGCAGTGCTTGCAGCTCGCAAGATTGGCTTCCCAGTCCTCGTTCGCCCATCTTATGTCTTGGGTGGTCGTGCTATGGAAATCGTAGAAAATGAAGAAGATCTTCGTTCTTACATGCGTACAGCGGTTAAGGCTAGTCCTGACCATCCAGTCCTTGTTGACTCTTATATCGTTGGACAAGAGTGTGAAGTTGATGCCATTTCAGACGGAGAAAATGTCCTCATCCCTGGTATCATGGAACATATCGAACGTGCTGGTGTCCACTCGGGTGACTCAATGGCCGTTTACCCACCACAAACCTTGTCGCAAAAGGTGCAAGAAACAATCGCAGACTACACAAAACGCCTAGCAATTGGTCTTAACTGTCTTGGAATGATGAACATCCAGTTTGTTATCAAGGATGAAAAAGTCTACGTTATTGAGGTCAATCCACGTGCCAGCCGTACGGTTCCATTCCTTTCTAAGGTGACCAATATTTCTATGGCTCAAGTAGCAACCAAGCTTATTCTTGGTCAAAACCTTGAAGAACTTGGTTACCAAGATGGACTTTACCCTGAAAGCACTCGATTTCATATCAAAGCACCTGTCTTCTCCTTCACAAAACTAGCTAAGGTAGATAGCTTGCTCGGTCCTGAAATGAAGTCAACAGGGGAAGTTATGGGTTCTGATACGACTTTGGAAAAAGCTCTCTATAAGGCCTTTGAAGCTTCTTACTTACACTTGCCAACTTTTGGTAACGTTGTATTTACCATCGCTGATGATGCCAAAGAAGAAGCCTTGGACTTGGCTCGTCGTTTCCAAAATATTGGCTATGGAATCCTCGCGACAGAAGGGACAGCAGCCTTCTTTGCCAGTCATGGATTGCAAGCCCAACCTGTTGGTAAGATTGGTGATGACGATAAGGATATTCCAAGTTTTGTACGCAAAGGAAGAATTCAAGCTATCATTAACACAGTAGGAACAAAACGAACTGCTGACGAAGATGGTGAGCAAATTCGTCGTTCAGCCATTGAACACGGGGTGCCCCTATTCACAGCCCTAGATACAGCTAATGCCATGCTTAAAGTATTAGAAAGCCGTAGTTTTGTGACAGAAGCTATTTAGGATCAGAAAAAATTCAATTTATTCAAAACCAGCACCGAAAGGTGTTGGTTTTTTCATTAAAATAGGGTTTAGAAAGTAAAGTTAGAAGTTTGAGTTATGGAGTATCAAAAAAATTAACCAATATTAATAATTGTTTTAAGTTCACTTAATTTTTTAAAGACTTTGTAGCATTTTTATGGTATAATAAGAGTGAGTTGGAAAAGTTAGGAACCATTTTAAAATCTATTTTTCAACATCATATCAAAAGAGAAGATTAGAAAGAGGTAGCTATGTATGTCTTCTTATGAAAAGGTCTCACTTTCTGAGATTAATCAGTCTATTGATACTCCAAATAATAACCGCTTTTGGCAAAATCTAAGGGCTTTTTTAGGCCCGGGCGCTCTAGTAGCTGTAGGCTATATGGATCCGGGAAACTGGATTACCAGTGTTGTTGGAGGTGCGTCCTACAAATACAGCCTCTTGTTTGTCATCTTGATTTCTTCCCTTATTGCTATGCAATTGCAACAAATGGCAGGAAAACTTGGGATTGTGACTAAGATGGATTTAGCACAAGCGACGGCTTATCATTCGCCAAAGTGGCTTCGTTATAGTCTGTGGGTTATTTTGGAACTAGCCTTGATGGCAACAGACCTAGCAGAAGTTCTAGGTTCTGCGATTGCTCTCAATCTTCTATTTAAGATTCCAATCATGGTAGCGATTCTGTTAACCATTCTGGATGTATTTCTTTTACTTTTGATGATGAAGTTTGGATTTAAAAAGATTGAAGCTATCGTTACGACCTTGATTTTGACAATCTTGGTGATTTTCACCTACCTTGTGACTCTATCACATCCAAGTATTCAAGGAATTTTTGGAGGTTATTTACCAACATCCACCTTGTTTGAAAGTCCTGCTCCTGGACATGAAAGTCAGTTAACCTTAGCTCTAGGGATTGTCGGTGCGACGGTTATGCCTCATAATTTGTATTTGCATTCCTCTTTGTCACAAACTCGAAAAGTCAATCATAAGGATAAGAATGATATTCGTAAAGGTGTACGCTTTATGACATGGGATTCTAATCTTCAGTTATCTCTTGCCTTTGTTGTCAATTCCCTTCTTTTGATCTTAGGTGCAGCTCTCTTTTTCGGCCATGCATCTGATATTTCTGCCTTTTCACAAATGTATAATGCCTTAAAAGATTCTACAATTGCAGGGGCTATAGCTAGTTCGACTCTATCTACCTTATTTGCCTTGGCTCTATTAGCCAGTGGACAAAATTCAACGATTACAGGAACCTTGACAGGACAAATCGTCATGGAAGGTTTCCTACATATGAAATTACCACAATGGATTATCCGACTTGGAACCCGGTTATTTGCCTTACTTCCAGTCATGATTGTTGCTGTCTTGTTTGGACATCAAGAAAAAACCTTGGATCAGTTATTGGTTTATTCACAAGTTTTTCTTTCCATTGCCCTACCATTTTCTATCTTTCCATTGATTTATCTCACATCTAAGAAATCATTGATGGGCGAATTT
>CAKQBM010000214.1 GCA_934216185.1 uncultured Streptococcus sp.
TGGAGACTTAGGAAAGTTAGAAGAATTATTTGATAAAATATTAAAAGAATTGTAGAGTATAATATTTAATAATTACAGTAGTGAAGTAAGCATTCAATACGAATCAATACATAAGAAAAACGCTGATTTTAAGCGTTTTTTCTTTTTTCAATTTCAATACATTTCACTATATTTCAGTCCAATCTCTACTTTTTCCTCCTCTAATTTGTTTTCCTTTAGAGAATATGCTATAATACTGAAAATGAATCATCAGGAGGTTGTAAGGATGAAAAAGAAACCAATTTATTTGTGGGTGTTGTTGATTTTATCAGCTTTATGTTCTGTGTATTCTATATTTGGAATTTTAGCTCCAGTACCAAAAATGGAAAATTTACCGACGATTAAAGGAGTATCAGCAGAATATAGTCAACAGTTGGCCGCGTATGCTTTAAAAGTGGCAGAACATAACCACTCTCTCTTTAATGTTATTTTGGTCGTTTTATCAGCTGTTTTAGTGACGGCAGCCTTGGTTTACTTAGTACGTAAAAATATCCAATTAGCGAACTACATTTATATTGGTTATATTTTTCTAGCTATTATTGGATCTATTTATAACTTCCTTGGAGTACAGCAGGCCCTCTCTCTTTTTACAGACCCAAATATTCGTATGGGGGCAGGAATCGGTGCTAAAGGAGCTATCATCATCTTTATTATCATTAATATTGTTTTCTTAGCTCTCGTCTTTTATAAGATGTGGCGTCAACGAAAAGAATTGGTGGACGCAAACGAAGAATAACTCTAATAGTTGACAAACAATAGCTATCAAGATACAATCTTGGTAGTTATTTTTAGTGGGGAAATAAGAGCATCAATATGAAAAAAGTATCTTTAGTTTATATCAGCTTAAGTGGCAATACCGAAAGTTTTGTGACTCGTCTAAAAATCTATCTTTTGGAGCAATATAAGAATATAGAAGTAGAAAAGATTCATATAAAGGATTTGGTCAAGGAGGGAGAAGCCTTTTTTGAGATGACCAATCCCTATGTGGCTTTCCTACCGACCTATCTAGAAGGTGGCAATGGAATTGATAATGGAGATGTAGAAATTTTAACGACTCCAGTAGGGGACTTTATCGCTTATGGAGACAATGCTAGTAAATGTTTAGGTGTTGTAGGATCAGGTAATCGGAACTTTAACAACCAATACTGTTTGACAGCCAAACAATACAGCCAACGCTTTGGTTTTCCAGTTCTAGCTGACTTTGAAATGCGCGGAATGCTGGGAGATGTCAAGAAGGTTGCAGGCATTATTGCAGACTTGTATGAGTTGGATAGTTAAGAAGTGTGAGGAGTCAATATGCAAAATATGGGAGAGATTTTTAAAGAGTTAAGAAAGAGTCGGAATATATCCTTACAAGAGGCGACGGGAGGAGAGTTTACTTATTCCATGTTGAGCAAATTTGAACGAGGGGAGGCCGATTTATCATCTGTGAAATTAATTACTGCTTTAGATCATATTCATTCTGATTTGAATGAATTTATGTATTTGGTACGTGGTTTTGCTCAGAAAAAGAATTTGACTTTTACAGAAAATCTTTGGAACACATACGAAAAAGAAGGCCTTGGTTCTCTTCAAGCATTGTACGAAAGGACATCTAAAAAGTATGCATCAAGTGCTGAAAAAAGCTATCTTTTACAAATGATTCGTATCAAAAGTGTTCTTGTATTTTTTGATTTAGAAGCAACAGCAACTGATGAAGAGTTGGACTTTCTTTATGACTATTTTTTTACTATTGATATTTGGGGAAATTACGAATTAGAATTATTTTCAACCATCTCAACCTTGTTTCCACTTCCTCTCTATTTTAAATATGCTAGGGAGATGCTACAAAAAACAGATTTATTAGGTTCTTTACCGGATAATAAAGTTAGTATTGATACGATTTTAATTAATGGACTATTTAAAGCGGTAGAGGAGAAGGACAAGTTAAAGGCAGATTATTTCATCTTTCAGATTGAAAAGCGAGATTTACCAGAGCAAGAAGCCTATCTTAAAATTATTTATATGATTGCCAAAGGTTATTACGATACTGTTTTTACATTATCGGATAAGGGGGAGCTAAGAATTAAGAGGGGGATTGAGATTTTGAAGGATTTAGAATACGTAGATGGTGCAACATACTATGAAAACTATTTTTTAAATCAATTTTCATGCTAGGAGTTGTAATATATTCTTATGGTGTTAGCTGACAAAAAATAAATTCGATTATTAATGTTGCATATTTAATAGTTTCTAGAAGATATTTTATCTGTTTTGAAGAAAAATATATTACAAAAAAGTGGGGACTCCTGCTTTTTTTGTTATACTTGACTCATAAAATAAAGGAGGTAACAGAAATGACAAAATTTGCAATGATTGCATCAACACATGCAGAACCAGTCAAAGAATTTGTAGCAACATACAAGTGCACAGTTCATAAAGGATAATGAACTAAGGTATAGATTGGTAGTGTTTTATAAGGAGTATGGACTTGTATATCATACTCCTTTATCTATTTGTAAAAAGGTGAACTATGGATAGAACGGATTTTACATATTGTAATGAAAATTTATATGAATTGGAAGAGTTTGGTTTTAAAATTCATATTTCTGCCACTATAAATAATTATAAACAAGTATTTGATATAGTTAGTGAGTTGTTAGAGCAAGAAGGAGCTATGTACAAATATTTGTCTGACTTTAATAAAATTTATAAAAATTTTTCTGAAACTGAATCATTGGCGGAATCAGGGAAGTTTATAAC
>CAKQBM010000215.1 GCA_934216185.1 uncultured Streptococcus sp.
GAGTTGATGCTTTTAAATGCTGAACAAGAAGCAACTAATTTACGTGGACAAGCTGAACGTGAAGCGGATTTACTTGTTAATGAAGCAAAACGTGAAAGCAAGTCTCTTAAAAAAGAAGCACTATTGGAGGCCAAAGAAGAAGCCAGAAAATACCGTGAAGAAGTGGACGCTGAATTCAAATCAGAACGTCAAGAACTCAAACAAATCGAAAGTCGTTTGACAGAGAGAGCTACTAGCCTCGACCGTAAGGACGACAATTTGACGAGTAAAGAACAAACACTTGAACAAAAAGAACAAAGTATTTCTGATAGAGCGAAAAACCTTGATGCGCGTGAAGAGCAATTAGAGGAAGTCGAAAGACAAAAAGAAGCAGAGCTAGAGCGTATTGGTGCCCTGTCTCAGGCAGAAGCACGAGATATTATCTTGGCTCAGACAGAGGAAAACTTAACCAAGGAGATTGCTAGCCGTATTCGTGAAGCTGAGCAAGAGGTCAAGGAACGTTCTGACAAAATGGCCAAGGACATCCTGGTTCAAGCTATGCAACGTATTGCTGGTGAGTATGTGGCGGAGTCAACAAATTCAACGGTTCATCTACCAGATGATACCATGAAGGGACGCATTATTGGTCGTGAAGGTCGTAATATTCGTACCTTTGAAAGTTTGACAGGGGTTGATGTGATTATCGACGATACACCAGAAGTGGTGACCTTGTCAGGTTTTGATCCGATTCGTCGCGAAATTGCCCGCATGACCATGGAAATGTTGCTTAAAGATGGTCGTATCCATCCAGCTCGTATCGAAGAGCTGGTTGAGAAAAACCGTCAAGAGATTGATAATAAGATCCGTGAATATGGTGAGGCAGCAGCCTATGAGATTGGTGCGCCAAACCTTCACCCTGACTTGATGAAGATTATGGGACGTTTGCAGTTCCGTACTTCATATGGACAAAATGTCTTGCGCCATTCGATTGAGGTTGCTAAGTTGGCTGGTATCATGGCGAGTGAGCTTGGTGAAAATGCGGCTCTTGCCCGTCGTGCTGGATTCCTTCATGACATCGGGAAAGCTATTGACCGCGAGGTTGAGGGTAGCCACGTTGAAATCGGTATGGAATTGGCCCGTAAGTATAAGGAACACCCAGTTGTGATCAATACGATTGCTAGCCACCACGGTGATGTCGAAGCCGAAAGTGTGATTGCAGTGATTGTCGCTGCAGCAGATGCCTTGAGCGCAGCTCGTCCAGGTGCTCGTAGTGAGTCTCTTGAAAGCTACATCAAACGTCTTCATGATTTGGAAGAAATTGCTAACGGCTTTGAAGGAGTACAAACTAGCTTTGCCCTTCAAGCAGGACGTGAAATTCGTATCATGGTCAATCCAGGACAAATCAAGGACGACAAAGTCACAATCTTGGCTCACAAAGTTCGTGAGAAAATTGAAAATAATCTCGATTACCCAGGAAATATCAAGGTAACCGTGATTCGCGAGCTTCGTGCAGTAGATTATGCTAAATAATAAAAAACTGAAGTCAGAAGAGAATCTGACTTCAGTTTTTTGAATAAATTATTTGAAATAATTCGTTATATTATCGAGGGGAAATCTCAATTGGGGATATATAGATTAAATCTTGAGTAGTGTTATAATTTCCGATTTTTGCTTTTATATGTATATTCTGTCCTATCTTAATATCGTCACCATTAAATGAATTAAATATAGGGTTTGATATTATAGTAATTTGAGGAATTTTGAAATTAGGACCTGAAGCTTCATCGGGATGATAATCTCCAGAATGTATGAGAACATCATACTTTGATTTTAATTTGGATAGATAGGCAATATTTCCATCGAATTCAATAGTTTGATTTTTATGTTTTTGAACAAAATCTGTTATTGTGTTTGAATCTTCAGTCTGCAATAGTGCGTTAAATTCCTCATTGTTTTCAGTCGTGATGACAGCTGATTGGGCTGGACTTGTTGACGAGGATTCGGTAGAACTTGATGAGATGCTAGTTGAACCAGAGGAAATGGATGTAGAATTTTGTGATGTAGATGATGCCTCACTTGTTTTTTCGATGGATTTTTCCACAATGGAACTAGTTTCTGTAGATGTAGAAGTAGGAACAGAAGTTGACTTATCTGAGTTTCCTCCAAATAGAACCAACAGAAGAATAATAAATATTACAGCAACACCAATTAAATATGGAATTAATTTTTTTACCTTCAATTCCAGCGGGCTTAATGGTGTAATTTCAACCTCAGCTTCTTTTTCAAAAAAACCAAATACTCCAGCATTTCCTTCTTCAATAATATTGATTTTAACCTCATTTTTTTTGAGATTGAGTTCATACAAGCCATTTTCAATAGCTTCATTAACGTTTTTTCCTTTATAAATTGGCATAAATCTCTCCTTTTATATTAGTAGTTTCATTATCTCTTAAATGGAATAAAAAGGCAAGTCTTTTTTAAGGGGGATACCTTGTATAAATCATAGATTATGCTAAATAAATAAGAAAGAGCAGTTGAAAAATTACTGCTTTTTTGTTACACTAGATAGAAAGACTGTAGAAGGATAGTTTGCACTAAATGCTACTATCTGAAGGGAAATCTTATTTTATTTTTACAGACTGACTAAAAGGAGACACAATGGCAGACCGAGGCTTACTAATCGTTTTTTCTGGTCCCTCAGGGGTTGGAAAAGGAACGGTTAGAAGAGAGATTTTTGAGAGTTCTGAAAACCAATTTCAATACTCTGTATCGAT
>CAKQBM010000216.1 GCA_934216185.1 uncultured Streptococcus sp.
TAATCATTTGTCGTAGGTTTTGTCTGAAATATTGTCCAGACAAGGCTCACAGCAGTTAAATCTTCTGAAAAAGTCAGATTTAGCTGCTCTTTTTGTGCTTTTTTTCAGGATTTTGAGTACTTGTAACAAAGACTTAAAGATTCTGAAAATTTATCAAAGGGACACGGTGATAGGGGTTTTACAACCATATGACGATTAGAAAGCCTGATTGACAAGGCTTGGAACTTATTTACAAAGGAGAATCATCTTGGCAGGACATGACGTTCAATACGGGAAACATCGTACCCGTCGTAGTTTTTCAAGAATCAAAGAAGTTCTTGACTTACCAAATTTGATTGAAATTCAAACTGACTCATTCAAAGATTTCCTAGACCATGGTCTGAAGGAAGTGTTTGAAGATGTATTGCCAATTTCAAACTTCACAGACACAATGGAGTTGGAATTTGTTGGATATGAAATCAAGGAACCAAAATACACGCTAGAAGAGGCTCGTATCCACGATGCTAGCTACTCAGCACCAATTTTTGTAACCTTCCGCTTGATTAATAAAGAAACAGGCGAAATCAAGACCCAAGAAGTTTTCTTTGGTGATTTCCCAATCATGACAGAAATGGGGACCTTCATCATCAATGGTGGTGAACGTATCATTGTATCTCAGTTGGTCCGCTCACCAGGTGTTTACTTTAACGACAAAGTAGATAAAAATGGTAAGGTGGGCTACGGGTCAACGGTTATCCCTAACCGTGGAGCTTGGTTGGAACTTGAAAGCGACTCAAAAGACATCGCCTATACTCGTATCGACCGTACTCGTAAGATTCCATTTACAACCTTGGTTCGTGCTCTTGGTTTCTCAGGTGATGATGAAATCTTTGATATCTTTGGTGATAGCGAATTGGTTCGCAACACTGTTGAAAAAGATATCCACAAGAACCCAATGGACTCTCGTACAGACGAAGCCTTGAAAGAAATTTACGAACGCCTTCGTCCAGGTGAACCTAAGACTGCTGAAAGTTCACGTAGCTTGCTTGTAGCTCGTTTCTTTGATCCACGTCGTTATGACCTAGCAGCAGTTGGTCGTTACAAAATTAATAAAAAACTTAATGTTAAAACACGTTTGCTCAATCAAACCATTGCAGAGCCATTGGTAGACCCTGAAACTGGAGAAATATTGGTAGAAGCTGGAACAATCATGACTCGTAGCGTGATTGAAAGCATTGAAAGCCATTTGGATGGCGACTTGAACAAGATTGTCTACATTCCAAATGATGCAGCGGTTGTGACTGAGCCAGTTGTTCTTCAAAAATTCAAGGTTGTTGCTCCAACTGATCCAGACCGCGTCGTAACGATCATTGGTAATGCTAACCCAGATGACAAGGTTCGTACGGTGACTCCTGCAGATATCCTTGCTGAAATGAGCTACTTCCTCAACTTGGCTGAAGGACTTGGCCGTGTAGATGATATCGACCACCTTGGAAACCGTCGTATCCGTGCGGTTGGTGAATTGCTTGCTAACCAAGTACGTCTTGGACTTTCTCGTATGGAACGTAATGTCCGTGAACGTATGTCTGTTCAGGACAACGAAGTCTTGACACCACAACAAATTATCAATATCCGTCCGGTAACAGCTGCGGTTAAAGAATTCTTCGGTTCTTCACAGTTGTCACAGTTCATGGACCAACACAACCCGCTTTCTGAGTTGTCTCACAAACGTCGTTTATCAGCCTTAGGACCTGGTGGTTTGACACGTGACCGTGCTGGATATGAAGTACGTGACGTGCATTACACTCACTACGGTCGTATGTGTCCAATCGAGACACCTGAAGGACCTAACATCGGTTTGATTAACAACTTGTCATCTTACGGACACTTGAACAAGTATGGTTTTGTTCAAACACCATACCGTAAGGTTGACCGTGAAACAGGTGTTGTCACTAACGAAATCGTTTGGTTGACAGCTGATGAAGAAGATGAATATACTGTAGCACAGGCTAACTCACGTCTTAATGAAGATGGAACCTTTGCTGAGAAAGTTGTTATGGGACGTCACCAAGGGGTCAACCAAGAGTATCCAGCGAATGTTGTTGACTACATGGACGTATCACCAAAACAGGTAGTTGCCGTTGCGACAGCATGTATTCCTTTCTTGGAAAACGATGACTCCAACCGTGCCCTCATGGGAGCCAACATGCAACGTCAGGCTGTGCCATTGATCAATCCTCAGGCACCTTACGTTGGTACTGGTATGGAATACCAAGCAGCCCACGACTCTGGAGCAGCTGTGATTGCTCAGTATGACGGTAAAGTTACTTACGCAGATGCTGACAAGGTAGAAGTTCGTCGTGAAGATGGTTCATTGGACGTTTACCACATCCAAAAATTCCGTCGTTCAAACTCAGGTACTGCCTACAACCAACGTACTCTCGTAAAAGTTGGTGATATTGTTGAAAAAGGCGATTTCATCGCTGACGGACCTTCTATGGAAAATGGAGAAATGGCGCTTGGACAAAACCCAATCGTTGCCTACATGACTTGGGAAGGTTACAACTTCGAGGATGCCGTTATCATGAGCGAACGCTTGGTGAAAGACGATGTTTATACATCTGTTCACCTTGAAGAATACGAATCAGAAACGCGCGATACAAAGCTTGGACCTGAAGAAATTACGCGTGAAATTCCAAACGTTGGTGAAGATGCCCTTAAAGACCTTGACGAAATGGGGATTATCCGTATCGGTGCTGAGGT
>CAKQBM010000217.1 GCA_934216185.1 uncultured Streptococcus sp.
GAAATCACTGGTGTTGACTTCTGGCAAGACATGACTTTGGACGAAGCCAAAGCTATCGCCGCTGAAAAGAATGTTCCTGTTGAAAAACACTACACTGAAGTTGGTCACATCATCAACGCCTTCTTCGAAGAATTCGTTGAAGAAACCTTGATTCAACCAACTTTCGTTTACGGTCACCCAGTTGCTGTGTCTCCATTGGCTAAGAAGAACCCAGAAGACCCACGCTTCACTGACCGTTTCGAACTCTTCATCATGACCAAAGAGTACGGAAATGCCTTCACCGAATTGAACGACCCAATCGATCAATTGTCACGTTTCGAAGCACAAGCTGCTGCTAAAGAACTCGGTGACGACGAAGCAACAGGCATCGACTACGACTACGTTGAAGCCCTCGAATACGGTATGCCACCAACAGGTGGACTCGGAATCGGTATTGACCGTCTCTGCATGCTTCTCACTGATACAACAACCATCCGTGATGTCTTGTTGTTCCCAACGATGAAATAATAATCATATCCCATTAGTCAATAATGGGATATTTTTATATGAGGTATAAATGTGTTCAAAAAACTGAAGTCCCTTTTTAAGAAAAAATCAACTGTAGTTGAACAGGCTGAGACAAAGAGAGAAGAAAGTCAATTAGACTTTCCCATAGACCGCACAGATTATTTTTTCGATCATGCACTGGTATTCTATTGTGAAGAAAATAATATTGCTTCAGAAAAACTAAGACAATCAGATATGCAAGAGATTAGTAAAAGAGCTGCTTTTCATCTCAGTATCTTCGTAGCTTGGTTAGCAAAACATGATTTTCTGAATCCCCAAAGTGATGGATTTAACCTTGAGGATGCACAAAAACTCAAGAATGAAAAGATTACAGGTACAGACTATCTCTTTAAACATCTTGATGAAAAACTCTATTCAACTGATATCAGTGACACACTCCCTCCCTACATCTCTGATTTTTATGAAGATTATATGGATTTTTGCTATACAGTCTTGGTTGATGATGTTGCGAGAACTGAATTTGACTGGAAAATCTATCACTTGGTTGAAGATGACATTGACGAGATGTTCAGTCAATATAAGACTCACATCGAATAATATGAAAAACGCTTCCCTCATCTCGAGAGAGGCGTTTTCTTATGTCCAAAATGTTATTTTTGAGGCTGTGGACAACCTGATAGACAAGCTATAGCTGCTACTGCATGTATAGCGTAGTGTTTAGTAGGATAAATCCATGATTTGTTTTCTTCATGCCAGCGAGACTTCCAGAGACCGATGTAATCTCTCGTCAATCCGGGATTTTTAAGGCGCTCTATCTAGTTCAATGGTAAATTATCTGGTTGAGCAAGAAACCACATTAGTACATTAAAGTGTTAATCTTTTAACTTTTTTAGAATAGAAATTAATTTTTTGTAAAGTAAATAAAAGCTCAATTAATATGTACTTTTATAAAACATTATCAAAACTTGAATCAGGAAACATACATAACAAGCACTTTGAAGCTAATTCATACCTTCTTCTATTACTACTTTTTTGATAAAATATTTCTAACAAAAGGAGGAGACTATGAAAGAAATTATTAAAATCTTTGAGTATGTTGTCGTTTACTTTATTCCTATTTTATCAATTAGCATACAATTATTTTCTGAGCTAAAAGCTAAAAAAAATGAGGAAAAAGTTACCACCGAACTGGCAAAAAATGAAGTTAATTTTACAGTTGAGGAAAACAATGGTCAAATTATAATTAACCAAAACACTGACACCATCAACCAAAAATTGCAAGAACAAGTTGAACAATACAACCAAAAACTTGAAAATAGCAAATTTTATTCTAGAGTCTTATTCAAAATTTCAAGTTATATTTTCTTAGCAATTATCATTTTAAATTTCACCTATCAAATTATTAATGTTTTAGATACTCTATCAACAGCACCTTGGCCACTAACGAATCTCTTCACAAATCCAAATGCGAAAACTAAATTTCATGTTTTGATTATAGCTTTTAAGGATGCGTTACCAAGTATTTATAAGCAAATTTTACAATTTATAGCTCTATTTTTGCTTATAAACTCTATAAAATGGGGGGCACGTATCTATCTTTCAGTACGAGGAAGTACTTGTAAATTCTTATATTATTTATTTGTAGGTTCTATTTATTTCTATAACTCCATGCTGAACTTCAGCAGCACTATCAATAGCTATACTCAAAGACTACTACCTTATTTTAAAGACTCGTCTCAAGTATTTGTTACTCTTATTTCTACATTTATATTACTCTATATTGGTCTAACAGTTTCTGAAGTAACCGTCAATAGGTTCTTTGACTTACAAAAAGCAAAGAAAAAATCGACTGTTCAAAATTTTATCATCAACTCGATGGACAACTTTATTACTCAACTACTTATACCTATTTTCATATTAATTGTTATACGCTACATTAGTTAAAATAATATCGTCAAAGTATCGTTTATGAAATAAATGATACTTTTTTAGTATAACTACTCATAAAGAATAATAAAATTACTTATTCAACAATTTTTTCCTCACTTAACAAACCAACTGATATTATTATTTAACTTCATACTATAAAAGTTTATCATATAAATACCTTAGAATTAATTGGATATTTAATCATCTTCTACATACCAATTCCTTCCTTGCATATCTTTCTCATAGTGTTATAATTAGGTTGTCTTGATGAGTGGTAATTGGTGACTTTTCCATTCAGATAAG
>CAKQBM010000218.1 GCA_934216185.1 uncultured Streptococcus sp.
TCCCCTTTAGGATTGCGGGCTTCAAAGATTTCTTGGACACGAGGAAGACCCTGAGTGATATCGGTATTTGAGGCAACCCCACCCGTGTGGAAGGTACGCATTGTAAGCTGTGTACCAGGTTCCCCGATAGATTGGGCAGCAATTGTACCAACTGCTTCACCAACTTCAACCGCATCACCAGTCGCTAAGTTGATACCATAACAGTGACGACAAACACCGTGACGAGTGTTACATGTAAATACAGAGCGGATAGTCACTTCTTCCACACCAGCATTGACAATCTCACGCGCCTTGTCTTCTGTAATCAACTCATTTGGACCAATGATCACTGCACCAGTTTCTGGATGTTTAACAGTTTTCTTAGTGTAACGACCATTGAGACGCTCTTCAAGAGACTCGATCATCTCTTTTCCTTCTGCGATAGAACGGATCAAGAGACCACGGTCAGTTCCACAGTCGTCCTCACGGATGATAACGTCTTGGGCAACGTCAACCAAACGACGAGTCAAGTAACCTGAGTCGGCTGTCTTAAGGGCCGTATCGGTCATACCTTTACGGGCACCGTGAGTTGAGAAGAACATTTCGAGTACTGACAAACCTTCGCGGAAGTTTGAAAGGATTGGCAATTCCATGATACGTCCGTTCGGAGCAGCCATCAGACCACGCATACCGGCAAGCTGTGAGAAGTTTGAGATGTTACCACGGGCTCCAGAGTCCATCATCATAACGATTGGGTTCTTAGGATCTTGGTTGGCAATCAAGCGTTTCTCTAGTTTTTCACGGGCAGCACGCCATTCAGCTGTAACGGCATTGTAACGCTCGTCGTCTGTGATCATACCACGACGGAATTGTTTTGTGATTTGTTCTACACGTTTGTGTGATTCTTCAATGATTTCAGCCTTGTCATCAACAACTGGGATATCGGCAATACCCACTGTCAATCCTGCAAGAGTTGAGTGGTGGTAACCGAGGTTCTTCATACGGTCAAGTAGGGCAGAAGTTTCTGTCGTACGGAAACGTTTGAAGATTTCAGCGATGATATTTCCAAGGTTTTTCTTCTTGAATGGAGGATTGAGTTCAAGTTTGCTGATTGCTTCCTTGATATCTCCACCAAGTGGCAAGAAGTATTTAGCTGGAACGCCTTCTGTCAAGTTGGCATTGTTTGGTTCTTGCAAGTATGGTAGACCCTCTGGCATGATGTCGTTGAAGAGGATTTTACCAACTGTTGTAAGCAAGACCTTGTGTTTTTGCTCTTCTGTCCAAGGTTTGTTGAGGCTATCTGTTGCGATACCAACACGTGAGTGGAGGTGAACATAGCCATTACGGTAAGCCATAACCGCTTCGTCACGGTCTTTAAAGACCATTCCTTCACCTTCACGACCAGCTTCTTCCATGGTCAAGTAGTAGTTACCCAAAACCATGTCCTGAGATGGAGTAACAACTGGTTTACCATCTTTCGGGTTCAAGATATGCTCAGCAGCGAGCATGAGGATACGAGCTTCTGCTTGGGCTTCTTCTGAAAGCGGTACGTGGATGGCCATTTGGTCCCCGTCAAAGTCGGCATTGTAGGCTTCACAGACAAGTGGGTGCAAGCGAAGGGCCTTACCATCAATCAAGACTGGCTCGAAGGCTTGGATACCCAAACGGTGAAGGGTCGGTGCGCGGTTCAAAAGTACTGGGTGTTCTTTAATCACTTCTTCAAGAATATCCCAGATACGCTCATCTCCGCGTTCCACCAAGCGTTTAGCTGCTTTGACGTTTTGCACGATATCACGGGCAACGATTTCACGCATGACGAATGGTTTAAAGAGCTCGATCGCCATTTCACGTGGCACACCACATTGGTACATCTTAAGAGTTGGACCAACGGCGATAACGGAACGTCCAGAGAAGTCAACACGTTTACCGAGCAAGTTTTGACGGAAGCGTCCTTGTTTACCTTTCAGCATGTGGCTCAATGATTTCAGTGGACGACTACCTGGTCCTGTGATTGGACGACCACGACGGCCATTGTCAATCAAAGCGTCAACCGCTTCTTGAAGCATACGCTTCTCATTTTGAACGATAATACCAGGTGCATTCAACTCAAGCAAACGAGCCAAACGGTTGTTACGGTTGATAACACGGCGGTAAAGGTCATTCAAGTCAGATGAGGCAAAACGGCCACCATCCAACTGCAACATTGGACGAAGATCTGGTGGAATAACTGGAAGGATGTTGAGAATCATCCATTCAGGTTTGTTTCCAGACTTGTAAAAAGCATCCAAAACATCCAAACGACGGATGGCTTTGACACGTTTTTGTCCAGTAGCTGTTTTCAACTCTTCTTTGAGTTCAGCAATTTCTTTTTCAAGATCTACTTGTTTCAAGAGGTCTTGGATAGCTTCGGCACCCATCTTAGCAACGAACGATCCATAACCATACTCACGCAAGCGCTCACGGTATTCGCGCTCTGTCATGATAGACTTGTGCTCAAGTGGTGTATCCTTAGGATCAATCACCACATAAGCCGCAAAGTAGATAACTTCCTCGAGGGCACGAGGGCTCATATCAAGGGTCAAGCCCATACGGCTTGGAATCCCCTTGAAGTACCAGATGTGAGATACAGGAGCTTTCAATTCGATGTGCCCCATACGCTCACGACGAACTTTTGTACGCGTTACTTCAACCCCACAACGGTCACAAACAATCCCTCTGTAACGAATGCGTTTGTACTTACCACAAGCACATTCCCAGTC
>CAKQBM010000219.1 GCA_934216185.1 uncultured Streptococcus sp.
TTTTAGAATAAGGAATGCACTATGAAAAAATTATTTATACTCATATCCAACCTGCTTGCTAGTTTGTTCTTTGTTTGGGTATTTACCATTTGGACTGATACATATGTCTCCTATTATTACCCCAACGTTGTTGTACGTGATTCTTCCCCTGAAACAACTTTTCAGCATGTTGCTACACGCTTGGAAAAACTAGCAGAAGAAACGGATAGCTTTATTGCGATTCAACACCAAGATCCTAACTCAGAAGGTACTCCAGTGTTTTCTTATACGACCTTTGGGAACGGAAAGTTGCCTGATGGGCTACAGGAAAAAAATCTAGAAGATGCTCAAAGTAGTAGTGTTGAAACAAACTATTTTGTATTCGATGGAAACCTAGATATTCACTTGCTAAGGGAGGAGCTAAGTCAACTTGGCTTGACTAACATGCACCTGACAATTCCATCTAAACTATCTACGTTAATGGCTATCTTTAGTAACGGATTTCAGTTAATCAGTTTATTGATTTTCATCTTAACCTTTGGAGCACTGACTTTAATTAGTCAAATTAGCCAATTACGGTCGTCGGGCATTCGCCTCATTTCAGGAGAGAAACGGTGGTCCATTTTCCTTAGACCAGTTGGTGAGGATTTGAAAGGGATAGCTGTTGGTTTCAGTTTAGCTGTCGTGCTCGCCATTCTTATGCAAAAAATTCTGTCGCTTCCAACGCAATCCCTAATGACCATAGGAGAAGGCTTGCTCAGTTATAATCTCATCTTGTTGTCGATCTCCCTGTTTTTCGCTCAACTCTTCGCAGTTGGGATAAAAAAGATACACCTGATGCAGATTATAAAAGGGCAAGTGCCTGTCAGAGGAATCATTAGTTTGATTTTAATCGGTCAACTATTAGCGATTATTATTGTAACGCTGGGAATAGGGAGTAGCTTAAAGTATTCCCAAGCCTGGCAACAGCATCGGATTGGACAAGAGGCTTGGAGCCAGGAAAGGCAACTGATTACCCTATCAATCAGCCGTGAAGGAACGAGTCCTGGTTTTGATGAACAAGCTCAAAGGAAACTCAGAACTTGGTATCAATTGATGGATCTGGCTGTTTCAGAACAAAAGGCTTTCTTATCTAGACACCAGTTAATTGACCGTACTTTGCAAAATGGCATGGCTTCCTCCAAAAACTTTATAACCTCTACAGAATGGTACGATTACAGCCCGAATGGCAATGTCCTTATCGTCACACCGCAATACTTGGAGCGTCAAAACATTCCTGTAGATACAACTATTGAGCAAAAGATGAATCACCTTGATGTAGGGGAGTTTGTCTTATTGCTGCCTGAACACCTCCGTTCAGAGGAAGAACATTATAAATCTGTTTTTGAAGACGACTTAACCAGTCGCATGTCTAGTCAAGATGAACGACAGCAAATGACTGCTACGGTAGGTTATTTAGAATCAGGTCAGGATCGTTTTGTGTATAATACGACCCCTATTTCTTACCAGCAGTTTTTGAAAGATCCAATCATCATTGTTATAACACCCCAATCAACTGGTCCACAGTCCGTTTTGTTTTGGGTAGACGCAGTACAGAACTACGTTCTCTTTAATCAATTGTCTGATGCCCAGGAGCTTATCCAGAGACAAGGCATTGAAAATTGGGTCTCAGAAATGCAAACAGGTTACCACAACTACATCACATTATTGGATAATATCCAGAGGGAACGTTGGGTAATGCTAGCAGGAGCTGTGCTTGGGATTGCAACTTCAATCTTGTTGTTTAACACTATGAATAGGCTCTACTTTGAAGAATTTAGACGTGCCATTTTTATCAAACGCATTGCAGGTCTCAGGTTCTTAGAAATCCATCGCACTTATCTCTTTGCTCAACTGGGTGTGTTTTTACTGGGATTTGTTGCGAGTGTATTTCTTATGGTAGAGATAGTAGTTGCTTTCTTAGTCTCGTTACTCTTTACTGGTCTATCTCTTTTACAGTTACATGTCCAAATGCAGAAAGAAAACAAGATGTCCATGCTTGTTTTGAAGGGAGGTTAATATGATTGAACTTAAACAGGTGAGTAAATCTTTTGGAGAACGAGAGTTATTTTCGAATCTTTCAATGACATTTGAGGCTGGAAAAGTCTATGCCTTAATTGGTTCAAGTGGTAGCGGAAAAACAACCTTGATGAACATGATTGGGAAATTAGAATCTTATGATGGGACGATTTTTTACCGAGGTAAAGACTTGGCCAATTATAAATCGAGTGATTTTTTCCGTCACGAATTGGGCTACCTCTTCCAGAACTTTGGCTTAATTGAAAACCAAAGTATTGAAGAAAACCTTAAGCTAGGTCTCATTGGTCAAAAGTTGAGTCGGTCGGAACAGCGGTTGAGGCAGAAGCAGGCTTTAGAACAGGTCGGCCTGGCTTATCTTGACCTAGATAAGCGCATCTTTGAGTTATCGGGCGGAGAATCGCAACGGGTTGCCTTGGCAAAAGTTATCTTAAAGAATCCACCCCTTATTCTGGCAGATGAGCCAACAGCTTCAATAGACCCAGCAACCTCTCAGTTGATTATGGAGATTTTGCTATCTCTTCGAGATGATAATAGGCTAATCATTATCGCAACACATAATCCGGCAATTTGGGAGATGGCTGATGAAGTGTTCACGATGGATCGTCTGAAATAAAAATCCTTGTTTTTAATTGCACGATGAGTTACTGAAATATTATCAGGAATCAATAAT
>CAKQBM010000220.1 GCA_934216185.1 uncultured Streptococcus sp.
AAGATTATGCACAAGGAAGAGTTGGAAGAACGTGAAGTTCTCTTACCTCATGGATTAACAGAACGTCGTTCAACACGAAAACGTAAATAGAAAAAATCAGGGAATCGAAAAGATTTCCTGATTTTACTTTCTAGAGAAGGGGTTATACTCAATGAAAATCAAACAGCAAACTAGCCGCAGGTTGCTCAAAGTACTGCTTTGAGGTTGTAGATAGAACTGACGAAGTCAGCTCAAAACACTGCTTTGAGGTTGTGGATGAAACTGACGAAGTCAGCTCAAAGCACTGCTTTGAGGTTGTGGATGAAACTGACGAAGTCAGTAACCATACATACGGCAAGGTGAAGCTGACGCGATTTGAAGAGATTTTCATTGAGTATTAGCCTTCCATATAGTCTTTCAAATTCTGTCCTGTTAGTCCGGCATTGAGGGCGATGAGGAGTTTCAAGCGGGCTTTTTGGGCATTGAGTTCTTTAACAAAGAAGACACCTGCCTTTTGCAACTGCACGCCCCCACCTTGGTAGGCATAAACAGGCTCGGCAATACCGTTAAAGCATCGTGAAACCAGGGCGACTGGGATTCCTTTTTGCAGAAGGCTTTCTAATTTTTGAGCCGTTTCTTTGGGAATATTACCAGCACCGAAAGCTTGGATAATCAAACCGTCCAATTGTTCTAAATCCAGCATATCAATCAGCTCATCTGTCATACCAGCATAAGCCGAGATGATAGGGATCAAGCCTTGTATGTGATCAAGGTCAAAGCGAACACGAGGTTCAGCTGTTTTAAAGTAGAGGATTTCGTGTTTCATGATTAGACCAAGTGGTCCGTGAGTAGGAGTTTGGAAGGTACTGACATTGGTCGTATGTGTTTTGGTAACATACTTGGCAGCATGGATTTCATCGTTCATAACAACCAAAACTCCTTTGTCAGCAGCCCTGTCATCGCTAGCTACCCGCAAAGCACTCAGATAATTATAAACACCGTCACTGCCGAGTTCGTTGGAGCTGCGCATGGCCCCTGTTAGAACGATAGGCATATGGGGAACTTCCATGGTATCAAGGAAATAGGCTGTTTCCTCTAAAGTATCGGTCCCGTGTGTGATCACCACTCCATCGTAGTTAGCAGCTTCCTCTTTAATTTTCTGATAGAGGGCCAGCATATGCTTGGGTTTGATATGGGGGCTTGGCAGGTTAAAAAAGTCCAAGGCGTGGACTTGGATTCCTTCAAGTGGGTTGGACACGTGATTCATGGGATTATCTAAACTCGTCACAACAGCGCCAGAAGCATCGGCCTGCATGGAAATAGTCCCACCCGTATGTAAAACAAGGATTTTCTTAGGCATGATTTACTCACTCTTTCTGAAATGTGGTATAATCATTGTATCACAAAAGGGGAGGTTGGGATAGGATGGAAGTCAAAGCTGTTTTTTTTGATATCGATGGAACCTTGGTCAACGATCGCAAGAGTGTTTTGAAATCCACTAAGAACGCGATTAAGATTGTCAAAGAGCAAGGAGTGCTTGTCGGCGTAGCGACAGGTCGAGGACCTTTTTTTGTTAAGGAATTGATGGACGATTTGGATTTGGATTTTGCGGTAACCTACAATGGCCAGTATATCTTTACTAAGGACAAAGTACTGTTCACGAGCCCAATTTCCAAGTTGCATTTGCGCCAGCTAATTACTTATGCTAAAAAAGAGGGCAAGGAGATTGCCCTAGGGACCAAGGATGCTATGTTGGGTTCCAAAATCATGTCCTTTGGTCTGGGTTCTTTTTCTCAACGAATCAGTCGTTTCGTTCCCTCTGTTTTAACTAGGACGGTGAGCCATTCCTTTAATCGTATGGTCAGCAAGGTGATCTCCCAAAAGGAAGAAGACCTGCTTCATCTGATGAATCAGCCTATCTACCAAGTTTTGATGCTGATGACGCCAGAAGAATCTGAGAAGGCGGCGGCTGATTTTGAAGATTTGAAATTGACACGTAGCAATCCTTTTGCAGCGGATGTCATCAATCAAGGAAACTCTAAATTGGAAGGCATACGCCGAGTCGGTAAAGAATATGGCTTTGACCTCAACCAAGTCATGGCCTTTGGTGACTCAGATAACGACCTAGAAATGCTGGCAGGTGTTGGGATGTCTGTTGCTATGGGAAATGGTAGTAGCAGTGTCAAGGAAGTTGCCAAGCACATTACCACTAGCAATCAACAAGATGGGATCCACAAGGCCTTGGAACATTTTGGTGTTTTGGCTTCAGAAAAAGTCTTTGTCAGCCGTGACTATCATTTCAATAAGGTCAAGACTTTCCACCACATGATGGATGAACGGACCCAAGAAGAACCACGAGCTTGGGATTTAGAAGGTGCAACCCACAGGGCTGGCTTTAAAATAGAAGAATTGGTGGAGTTTGTTCGAGCAGCTAGTTCTTCGGAAGAGGATTTTGGTCAAGCTCTATCGCAACTTCATCAAGCTCTTGATAAGGCAGCAGATAAGGTAGCTAAGAAGACACCTGCCCAGCAAGATTTGGTGGGGCAGGTGGATGCCTTGATTGACACGCTTTATTTCACCTACGGTAGTTTTGTCTTGATGGGGGTGGATCCAGAACGTATTTTTGATATTGTTCATCAGGCCAATATGGGGAAAATTTTCCCAGATGGCAAGGCTCATTTTGATCCAGTGACCCATAAAATCTTAAAACCAGATGATTGGGAAGAAAAATATGCTCCAGA
>CAKQBM010000221.1 GCA_934216185.1 uncultured Streptococcus sp.
ATAAGGTAAGTATTTTCCTTTGTCAATAAAGCTTGCCATTTGAGTTGAACGCCCATTTTTTCTTGAAACTCTTGAAGGAGCTTATCTTGACCTTTAAAAGTCTCACTTAATGTTTCTTTCATGAGGACTTGTCGATAAAGTGCAGCAATATAAGTTGCTGGAGTACATTTCATTAGGAGTTGTGCAAAATCAGGTAGAACGCCCAAAGGTACATAAGTTCCTACCAAAAAGCCGGAAGCTGTACCCACTATGGTCGCAAATTTTCCAAGACTATCTACTGATTGGAAAAAGTGAACAAAAATGGCATTCACCAAGCTAGAAAGCAGGCTACTAAGCAACATAATGAGGAGCACTTCAGGTAGTATGGATAGTTTGGGAACTTCTCTAAAATAGCCACACATCAGTACATACATAAGAAGCTGCATGGCAAAAGAGATGATGATTGCACTCGCTAGATACGAAAATGGTAACCGCCATTTTCCTTGATCCGATAAATAAAGATCCTGATCTACTTGACGTTCACGGTCCTTTACCAACTGAGTCAAGGCAGCCAGACTCGTCGTAATCCCTGTCACAGCCAGCGTCCCGCTCATCAACCAATTATTTAACAAAGGACCACTATTGGGGAGCTGAGCCCAAGCATCTGTTAGATTCTTTTGAAGAAAAATAATATAGAGAACAAAGGAAATCAAGGCTCCCAACAGGGAGAAGAAAACTCCTGAACGATTTCTAAAATACAATAAAAAATTCCGCTTTAGTAAGGCTAGCATTAGCGGACCTCCCTTCCTGTAAGTGCAATAAAGGCATCATCCATGGTCCCTGGACGAAACTCAAAATGGGCTATTCTATCTCTAACTTGCGCCAAGTAGTCAATGGCTTGCCTTTCACTCTCGGGTTGAAAAACATATTCTAATGGTCCTTGTTGCTCTACTGACATTCCCGAAGATTTGAGACTTTCTATCTGCTCTATCTCCTTGAAGCGAATCTTCAAGATGTTTTTTGCATACTGGCTCTTAATATCTAGTGCTGATCCCTGAGCAATCACTTTCCCATGGTCCACAATATAAATCTGATCAGCTTCATCTGCCTCGTCAAGATAATGCGTGGTCAATACAACGGTCATCCCCTCTTCCCTCTGCAATTGATAGAGCAAATCCCAAATAGACTTCCGAGTTTGGATATCCAAACCAGTCGTGGGCTCATCTAAAAAAAGGATATCCGGTTGTGAAAGAAGGGCACGCGCAATGTCAACCCGACGCTTTTGGCCACCTGAAAGCGTTCCGTATTTCTGCTTCTGGAAAGCTGAAAGTCCTAGCCGATCAATAAGATCAGACACACGATTTGGTTTTAGTCCTTTGTACTGTCTGGCACGAATGGTCAGATTTTCCCTAACCGTCAGCATCTCATCTAAAACACTAGTTTGGAAGACCACACCAATTTTAGTACCGGGTTCATAGATGATTTCACCTTGCGTTGGTTGTTTCAAACCAATCAACATGGAAATCGTCGTTGATTTCCCCGCCCCATTTGGTCCTAGAATCGCATTAAAGGTTCCCTTTTCAAACTGTAGGTGAATATTATTTACGGCTAAATGATTTCCATATCGTTTACTAATGTTTTTAGCTTGTAATATCATGTTCTCTCTCCTTTTGATAGAACCAGTCTAACAAAAAAGCCATTTAAAAAACGGCTTTTGGGGATAAGTGGTCAAAATGAGAACATAAGTGGCAAGATGAAAGAGACAAAAAGAAGAAAATTTATTGCAGCCATTCTTTTCCCCATTGATTCAAGTCCTTTAAAATCGGCATCAGTGAATTGCCTTTTTCTGTCAGCTCATATTCTGTATGGAGTGGAATCGTTTCAAAATCATATTTCTCAACCAATTCGTTCTCTATTAAAACATCTAATCCACGTGTCAAACTGATCGTTGTAATCCCTTCAACTTCTCTTCTCAATTGATTGAAACGAACTCTCTTATGCTTGTTTATAACCCATAATATATTCATCCTCCATTTCCCACCAACCACATCTAAGACTCGAGACATACTACAGTTCCAATTTTTATTTGTTAACATTTTTTCTCCTTACAAAAATGTGCCTACTATTCAGGTAGTTTGTAAAGTATTATAATCTATTTATCATTTATTTTAAAGGAGTCACTTATGTTTATTGTAAATCTTACCTATATCAAACCCCTTGATGAAGTTGAAAAATTCTTAGAAAAACACATAGATTTTTTAAATCAGTATTATACAAAAGGTCATTTTATCGCATCTGGAAGGAAAAATCCAAGGACCGGCGGTATCATTCTCATGAGAGCTAAAAATAAAGAAGCCGTTCAAGAAATCATTACACACGATCCATTCTATCAAAATGAGATTGCCCAATATGATGTCATTGAATTTGAGGCAAGTAAGTATTGTCCTGAATTTGAAACTATCATCAGTAAAACTTTTGACGATAAGTAACTAGATTATGAAACAGTTGAAATCTATTCTTCAATACTAGTAAAACAGCTCCTTTCTATTTAGAAAAGAGCTGTTTCTATAAAGAGAAACACATTAATGTCCTCTATGCTTCTCTCTTCGTTTTTGCTGTTTGCGTTCAAATTTCTCTTGTTTGAGCAATTGTTTTTGGATACTAGATTGATGTTTTGAAATCTTTTTCCTTTCCTCATACTGCAACTGCAATAGTTCTTTTGACTTGGAAGAAATTT
>CAKQBM010000222.1 GCA_934216185.1 uncultured Streptococcus sp.
TTATTTAAACTAAAAGAGAACGGTACAGACGTTCGTACAGAGGTTCTCGCTGGTTTAACAACTTTCTTTGCAATGAGCTATATTCTCTTTGTAAACCCACAAATTCTTTCGCAAACAGGAATGCCTGCTCAGGGTATCTTCCTAGCAACGATTATTGGTTCTGTGGTAGGAACCCTTATGATGGCTTTTTATGCCAACTTACCATATGCCCAAGCGCCAGGTATGGGACTTAATGCCTTCTTTACCTTTACAGTTGTCTTTGGACTTGGTTATACTTGGCAAGAAGCCTTGGCTATGGTCTTCATGTGTGGTATTATTTCATTGATTATTACTTTGACAAATGTACGTAAGATGATCATTGAATCCATTCCTACTGCTCTTCGTTCAGCTATTTCAGCAGGTATCGGTGTCTTCCTTGCTTACGTAGGGATTAAGAATGCTGGACTTTTGAAATTTACGATTGATCCAGGTAACTATACTGTTGTAGGAGAAGGGGCTGACAAAGCTCAAGCAACGATTGCAGCAAACTCTTCAGCAGTACCAGGTTTGGTAGATTTTAATAATCCAGCTGTTTTGGTAGCTCTTGCAGGACTTGCTATTACTATCTTCTTTGTCATCAAAGGCATTAAGGGAGGGATTATCCTTTCTATCTTAACAACAACAGTTCTTGCAATTGCAGTAGGTTTAGTTAATATTTCTAGCATTGATTTTTCAAATAATCACTTGGGTGCTGCGGTAGAAGATTTGAAGAAAATTTTTGGTGCAGCTCTTGGTTCAGAAGGTTTGGGAGCTTTGATTTCAGATACAGCTCGCTTACCTGAGACTCTTATGGCTATTCTGGCTTTCTCTTTAACAGATATTTTTGATACAATTGGTACTCTAATTGGTACTGGTGAAAAAGTTGGAATCATTGCTTCTAAAGGTGAAAACAATGAATCAGTTAAATTGGACAAAGCTCTTTATTCTGATTTAATTGCTACAACAATTGGTGCAGTAGCTGGTACTTCAAACGTAACGACTTATGTTGAGTCTGCTGCTGGTATCGGTGCAGGTGGACGTACTGGTTTGACAGCCTTGGTTGTGGCTATCTGTTTTGCAATTGCAAGCTTCTTTAGCCCACTTTTAGCGATTGTACCAACAGCTGCTACAGCTCCAATCTTAATTATTGTTGGGATTATGATGTTGGCTAGCTTGAAAAATATTCATTGGGATGATATGTCTGAAGCGGTTCCTGCTTTCTTCACATCTATCTTTATGGGATTCAGCTACTCTATCACTCAGGGTATTGCAGTTGGTTTCTTGACTTACACTTTGACTAAGATTGTTAAAGGGCAAGCTAAAGATGTCCATGTAATGATTTGGATTTTGGATGCCTTGTTTATCCTTAACTACATCAGCATGGCCCTATAATATAATTACCCAGGGGGGATTTCCCCCTTTTTTTAATACAAAGTCTAGGAGATGAATGATGGAAGAGCAAAGTATGTGGAAAGAATTGTTGAATCGTGCAGGCTGGATTTTGGTCTTTTTGCTAGCGACAATTTTATATCAGATTCCTATAGGGGTTACTGCTATTTTAACTTTAAATGCAGTACCACTGTTACAGTCAGGGCTGATAGTTGCTGGTATTTCAATTGTGATTTTAGCGCTATTTATCATTGGAGCTCGTAAAACGCAAATAGCTAGTTTTAATTTTTCTTTTTTTAGAGCTAAGGATTTGGCACGTTTGGGCTTGAGTTATCTAGTTATTGTCGGATCAAATATACTTGGTTCCATCTTATTGCAACTATCAAATGAGACGACAACAAGTAATCAGTCTCAGATTAACGATATGGTTCAGCATAGTTCTCTGATTTCCAGTTTCTTCTTGCTAGCCTTGCTTGCTCCGACTTGTGAGGAAATCTTGTGTCGTGGGATTGTTCCTAAAAAGATTTTCCGAGGCAAGGAAAACTGGGGATTTGTAGTTGGTGCGATTGTGTTTGCTTTATTGCACCAGCCAAGTAATTTACCTTCTTTATTGATTTATGGAGGTATGTCGATTGTTTTATCTTGGACGGCTTACAAGACCCAACGTTTGGAAATGTCGATCTTACTTCACATGATTGTTAACGGTGTTGCTTTTTGTTTGTTGGCTCTTGTGGTGATTATGAGTCGGACATTAGGAATTTCTGTTTAGAAAGTTTTCATGTAGGAACTGACCTCTTTATACTAGGGAAAAAGATGAATGTAATCGTGTCCATCTTTTTCTTTTTATGGTAAAATAGAGAAATAATATGATGAAAAGCCTTGAGGGAGTGATCGATATGTCAAGTAAAGCCAATCATGCAAAGACAGCTATTTGCGGAATTATCAATGTAACCCCAGATTCCTTTTCGGACGGTGGTCAATTTTTTGCTCTTGAGCAGGCGCTCCAGCAGGCTCGTAAATTGATAGCTGAAGGGGCGAGCATGCTAGATATCGGTGGAGAATCGACTCGGCCTCGGCCGGGCAGTAGCTATGTTGAGATAGAAGAGGAAATCCAGCGTGTTGTTCCAGTAATCAAAGCGATTCGTAAGGAAAGTGATGTTCTCATTTCTATCGATACATGGAAGAGTCAGGTGGCAGAAGCTGCTTTGACTGCTGGTGCCAATCTAGTCAACGATATCACTGGTCTCATGGGAGATGAGAAAATGGCTCATGTGGTTGCTAAGGCTGGAGCGAAAGTGGTCATCATGTT
>CAKQBM010000223.1 GCA_934216185.1 uncultured Streptococcus sp.
TACTTTTGCAACATTTGTCAGCACGTCCCTGTACACTCTTGAGAGACCAAAAGTAAAAAGTACCGTCTATTATTGTATCAAAATTTTCCCTTGGTTGTCAAGATATTTTTCTTTTTTATTCTTAATTTTAGCTCTTTTGTACCACCTTATACTCAATGAAAATCAAAGAGCAAACCAGGAAGCTAGCAGCAGGCTGCTCAAAGCACTGCTTTGAGGTTGTAGATAAGACTGACAGAGCCAGTCACATATATAATCCAAAGTGAATCTGACGTGGTTTGAAGAGATTTTCGAAGAGGATTAGACGAAACAAAAAGGAGGAATCCCACCCTCCTAAAGTTAGTATTGTTCCATTCAATCCCATCAATTTTAACACATAATGTTCAAAAAAATATTATATCATCACAACCAACCAGATTCTTTCGCGATATTAGCTGCCTCTGTTCGATTACCTGCATCAAGTTTTGAAAGAATATTGGTGACATAGTTTCGGACTGTTCCGTTGGATAGATAGAGTTGATCTGCAATTTCTTGGTTAGAGAAGCCCTGAGCGATTCCCTTTAAAACTGCGATTTCTTGCTGTGTTAATGGATTGGGATGCGTCATCACCACTTCCATCAATTCAGGCGAATACTCCTTGCCTCCTTCGAGGACAGTATGCAAAGTTTGCATGAGGTCTGCAATGCTTCTTTCTTTCAAGACGTAAGCATCTACTCCAGCCTTGACCGCACGTTCAAAATACCCTGGGCGCTTGAAGGTCGTCACTACAACCACCTTTGTTTCGAGCTTTTCTGCTCGTATCCACTCCAAGACTTCGAGTCCTGTCTTAACAGGCATTTCTACGTCAAGGATGGCGATATCTACAGACTCCTTTTCTAATAGTTGAATTGCTTCTTGACCATTCTTGGCTTGTAAGACAGACTCTACATCTGCTTGAAAGGCAAGCAACTGGCACATGGCATCTCGCAACATACTTTGATCTTCTGCGACTAATACTTTCATCTACTTTCTCTCCTTATAAGGTAGTCGAACTTGCACTTCCGTTGGCTGTTTCTGACTGATTACTCTTACTTCTCCTGAAAATGAGAGGACACGATCTCGGACTGTATGGAGCTCATCCCCCTTTATAGAAGCGAAACCACAGCCATCATCACTTACTGTTAAAATAAGTTCCTTCTCTGTCCGTTCTAATTTTAAGTAAGCTTTAGACGCTTTTGCATGTTTGATGATATTAGTCACCAATTCAAGCAAAATCATGGAAGCCGTTGACTCCAATTCCTGGGTTAAGCTAGCTGTATCTAGTTGATTAGCTATTTCCACCTCAATTCCAGCAATTTCTAACATCTTTTTCACAGTCTCTAGTTCGGATGTCAAAGTTCTAGACTTAAGATTTTCCACAATGGTTCGCACTTCACGCATTGATTCTTTGCTAATTTGCTGTATTTCTCTTAATTCCTTTTCCACCTGTGGATAAGCCTGTATTTGAAATAACTGCAAGGCTAGATCAGTTTTAACACTCAGCATAGCAAAGGTATGTCCCAGACTATCATGCAAATCCTGACCGATACGACTACGTTCATTTTCAGCAAGCAATAGATTTATCTGGGCATTTTGCTTAGCCTGTGCTTCTTTCAAATCCTCCACAATTCGAATCCGAACCAAGCCAAAAGTCATTAAATCGACAAAAGCAAGAATTACAAGTAGATAGAATAGAAACTCAACTTCGATTCTCTGAAAAATCAAAAGTTGCCCCACAACAAGGACTTGAGCAAGGAGAAATGTCCAGACATGTAAAGACTTTAAACTACGTACGCCAAAATGATAAATTAAGAGATTGGAAAGGAAAAAGAAAAACCAGATATAATTCACAGCAACAAAGGCGGTATTCCCAACTACATAAGTCAGCAGGATCCCCCAGAAAAGCCAAGATAGGCGCTGGTTCTTAGTTATTAAAACACCCAAATACGCCACTACAAATAGAATATCAATCAATAAATGCCAGACAGCAAGATCCCCAGTCACTACAGGTAGGATGGGGAAAAGCATAAAAAATAAACTGATCCAAAACATATAATGTATGCTTTTCAGTCTTTCAATCATTAAGCATTCTCCTTATGACCTTGAAGGTAAATGGTCAAACCAAACAAAACTACTGAAAAAACAAGTAAATAAACTGTGGCTGATAGATTGATTCCACCTTCATTTAAGAAGGTCTTGATTAATTCCATCAACTGATATGTTGGAAGACACTTACCCACTACTTGCATCCAGTCTGGAAATAAAGAGATAGGCATCCAGAGTCCACCTAAAACAGCCAACCCTAGATAAAGAAGATTGCCCACGACAGACATCAGCTGACTAGTTGGTAACAGCGTCAAGGTCAAGCCAAGCGCTACAAAAGCAATACTTCCCAAAATCAGCAAGAGCGCCGCCCCAATCCAATTTCCAAGAGACATGTCCACACCTCTTAAAAAATGACCAACTGAGAAAACCACCAAGATTGAAACCAAATAATCAACCAGCATACTTGTTATCTTTGATAGATAATATTCTACCATATTTACAGGGCTATGACGTAATGTTTTCTGCCAGTTGTTCATCTTATCGGTATGTAAGACAGCTGGGAATGAAAACATAGCTGTCGACATCATGGAAA
>CAKQBM010000224.1 GCA_934216185.1 uncultured Streptococcus sp.
GATGGACGTTTGATCCACGGACAAGTAGCCAATCTATGGGCTGGAAAACTAAATGTTTCACGTATTATGGTTGTAGATGACGAAGTTGTCAACAACGACGTTGAAAAGAGTGGTTTGAAACTTGCGACACCACCAGGTGTGAAATTGAGTATTTTGCCAATTGAAAAAGCTGCAGCCAATATTCTTGCTGGTAAATACGATAGCCAACGTCTCTTTATCGTGGCTCGTAAACCAGACCGTTTCCTTGGTTTGGTAGAAGCAGGTGTACCACTTGAAACCCTTAATGTTGGGAATATGTCTCAAACACCAGAAACTCGCGCCATCACACGTTCTATCAACGTAGTGGACAAGGATGTGGAAGATTTCCGCAAACTAGCAGAAAAAGGTGTTAAACTTACTGCTCAAATGGTTCCAAATGATCCAATTTCAGACTTTTTGAGCTTATTAAAATAGGAAAAAATTTTTAGGAGGTCATTGTTATGATACAATGGTGGCAAATTTTACTTCTCACTTTGTACTCAGCTTATCAAATCTGTGATGAGTTGACGATCGTTTCATCTACAGGTTCCCCTGTATTTGCTGGTTTCATTACTGGTTTGATTATGGGAGATTTGACTACTGGTCTACTTATCGGTGGTAACTTGCAACTATTCGTTCTTGGGGTTGGTACCTTCGGTGGTGCTTCTCGTATCGACGCAACTTCTGGTGCAGTTCTTGCGACAGCCTTTTCTGTTTCACAAGGTATCGATACAGCACTTGCGATTACAACAATCGCTGTTCCAGTAGCAGCTCTCTTGACATACTTCGACGTTCTTGGACGTATGACAACTACTTTCTTCGCTCACCGTGTGGATGCAGCAATCGAACGCTTTGACTATAAAGGTATTGAACGTAACTACCTGCTTGGTGCGATTCCTTGGGCTTTATCTCGTGCCCTTCCAGTATTCTTCGCGCTTGCCTTTGGTGGTGAATTTGTACAACACGTAGTAGATTTCGTTACAAAATACCAATGGGTTGCAGATGGTTTGACACTCGCAGGACGTATGCTCCCAGGTCTTGGATTTGCAATCTTGCTTCGTTACCTTCCAGTTAAACGTAACCTTCACTACCTTGCTATGGGATTTGGTTTGACAGCTATGTTGACTGTTCTTTACTCATATGTAACAGGTCTTGGTGGTGCTGTTGCTGGTATCGTAGGCACTCTACCGAAAGATGTTGCTGAAAAAATTGGTTTCGTGAACAACTTCAAAGGTTTGTCTATGATTGGTATCTCTATCGTAGGTATCTTCCTTGCAGTGCTTCACTTCAAAAATAGCCAAAAAGTAGCTGTGGTAGCACCTTCTACACCATCAGAAAGTGGGGAAATCGAAGATGACGAATTCTAATTACAAACTTACAAAAGAAGATTTTAATCAAATCAACAAACGTAGCTTGTTTACTTTCCAATTAGGTTGGAACTACGAACGTATGCAAGCTTCTGGTTACCTTTACATGATCTTGCCTCAATTGCGTAAAATGTATGGGGATGGAACTCCTGAATTGAAAGAAATGATGAAAGTTCATACTCAATTCTTCAATACTTCACCATTCTTCCACACCATTATCGCTGGTTTTGACCTTGCCATGGAAGAAAAAGATGGCGTAGGTTCAAAAGATGCCGTTAACGGTATCAAGACAGGTTTGATGGGACCATTTGCTCCTCTTGGAGATACAATCTTTGGTTCACTTGTACCTGCTATCATGGGATCTGTCGCAGCAACTATGGCTATCGCTGGCCAACCTTGGGGTATCTTCCTTTGGATTGCAGTTGCAGTTGCTTATGACATCTTCCGTTGGAAACAGTTGGAATTTGCCTACAAAGAAGGGGTTAACCTTATCAACAACATGCAAAGTACTTTGACAGCTTTGATTGACGCTGCATCTGTACTTGGTGTCTTCATGATGGGTGCTCTTGTAGCAACAATGATCAATTTTGAAATTTCTTACAAGTTGCCAATCGGTGAAAAGATGATTGATTTCCAAGACATCTTGAACCAAATCTTCCCACGTTTGCTTCCAGCAATCTTTACTGCCTTTATCTTCTGGTTGCTTGGTAAGAAAGGTATGACTTCTACTAAAGCTATCGGTATCATTATCGCTCTTGCAGTAGGTCTTTCTGCCCTTGGTCACTTTGCACTTGGAATGGGAGCTAAATAAGCTTTATGGTAAAATCGCTAATTTTGGTGAGTCATGGTCGCTTCTGTGAAGAACTTAAAGGTAGCACTGAAATG
Source organism: uncultured Streptococcus sp. (assembly GCA_934216185.1). Taxonomy (GTDB): domain Bacteria; phylum Bacillota; class Bacilli; order Lactobacillales; family Streptococcaceae; genus Streptococcus. The sequence goes on from CAKQBM010000224.1 coordinate 2,271, forward strand.
ATTATGGGTCCACAAGACAACATTTACACAGTAGCTCTTCTTCCAGAAGATGGCCCAGAAGACTTTACTGCAAAATTTGAAGCTGCTATTGAAGGATTGGATGATTTCCTAGTCTTTACGGATCTTCTCGGTGGAACACCATGTAATGTGGTAAGCCGTTTGATTATGGAAGGTCGTGATATTGACCTTTACGCAGGGATGAATCTTCCGATGGTGATTGAATTTATCAATGCGAGCCTTACAGGCGCAGATGCGGACTACAAGAGCCGTGCTGCAGAAAGCATTGTGAAAGTTAATGACCTGTTAGCGGGCTTCGATGATGACGAAGATGAATAATACTCTTCGAAAATC
>CAKQBM010000225.1 GCA_934216185.1 uncultured Streptococcus sp.
ATGTTTGGCATCTAGGTGATCCAAGTGGAAGTCTGTCACCTTATCACGAATTTCTTGTTCAACCACGCGACGGAGAGGGCGAACACCCATGACTTCGTCATAGCCTTCTTCTGTGATATAGTCCTTAGCCGCTTGACTGACTACCAAATCAATGCCTTTCTTAGCCAAGGTTTGGTTGACTTCAGCCAACATCAAATCCACAATCTTAGAAAGATCTTCCTTGGTCAAGTGTGAGAACTCGATAACTGCGTTAAAGCGGTTGAGGAACTCTGGACGGAAGAATGGTTTCAAACGATCCATCAATTCTGGTTTATCCGCATCTTCTGTCAAGTTGGCTTCATAACCAAATCCAGCATTTGAGGTCGCGATAATGACAGTGTTTTTAAAGTTAACGGTATTTCCTTGACCATCCGTCAAACGACCATCATCTAGGACTTGAAGGAGAAGGGTAATGACTTGAGGATCAGCCTTTTCAATTTCATCCAAGAGAATGATAGAGTAAGGATTGCGACGCACACGTTCTGTCAAGGTATTGCTATTGTCATCATAACCCACATATCCTGCTGTTGTACCAATTAGCTTAGAAACAGCTGTGCGGTCACTGTATTCAGACATATCCAAACGGATGATCGCATCCTTAGTTCCAAACATATCGAGTGCCAATTGCTTAGCAAGTTCTGTCTTACCAACCCCAGTTGGTCCTACAAAGAGGAAGCTACCAATTGGGCGATTACCTTCATCAAAACCAGCACGGTTACGACGGATAGCACGAGCTACCGCTTCTACCGCCTTGTCTTGGCCAATTACCTTATCTTGCAGACGATGAGCCATATCTTTCAAACGTTCGATGTCTGATGCTCCCATTTGTGACACTGGAATACCCGTCATTCGTTCTACAGATTCAGCCACATCGTTGACACTTGCAGTCACTTTCATATCTTCTGTATGGTTTTCGATTTTCTTCTCCAATTCTGCAATGCGTGTTTTATAGTTGAGAGCTGCTTCAAAATCTTCTGCCTCAACTGCTTTTTCTTGCTTGTCTTTCTCCGCTTCAATTTCACGTTCAACAGCATGCACATCTGTTACAGGATGCTGAGCTGCCAAATGAGCTGCCGTTACATCGACAAGGTCTATAGCCTTATCTGGCAAGCTACGTTGAGGAATGTATTGTACAGAATAATCCACTGCTGCTTTCAACACCTCATCTGGCAAGATGACATTGTGGTGTTGTTGATAGAGGTCACGAATTCCTTGAAGAATTTTAAAAGTATCCTCTGCTGAAGGAGCATTGACCTTGACTTCGTTGAAACGACGAGCAAGAGCAGCATTCTTCAAGATGGTATTACGGTATTCGTCTTGAGTTGTTGCCCCAATCACTGTCAATTCTCCACGAGAGAGAGCTGGTTTGAGAATATCCGCAAGCCCCTTAGAACCACTGTCTCCACCAGTGCTACCAGCACCGAGAATTTGATGAATTTCATCAAAGAAGAGAATGATATTCCCTGCTTCTTTCACTTCATTTACTAAGTTTTGAACGTTTTCTTCAAAGCTACCACGGTATTGAGTACCAGCCTCAAGACCTGAGATGTCAATGGAAATGATTTCCTTGTTCTTAATGGCAGCTGGAACATCACCATTCACAATGGCTTGTGCTAGGCCTTCGACAACGGCTGTCTTACCAACACCTGCATCTCCGACAAGCACAGGATTGTTCTTGGTACGGCGTGAAAGAATTTCAGATGTTTCTTGAATTTCCTTGTTTCGTCCGATAACAGGATCCAACTTGCCTTCACGCGCTTCTGCTGTCAAGTTACGACCTAGTTTAGCAAGGACACCGTCTTGTTTCATACCTGAAGCCTGTTGTTGCATTTGTCCATCAACTTCTGCATTTCCTGGCAATTGTCCAGTTACACGATAGTGAGCAAATTCCTCAGGTGTCACTTCACGACCATTAATCAAGTAACGACGGTTTTCAGAACTGTATCCTCGCATACCACCCATCAATTGGTTAAATAAATCGTCCATGCTGTTAAAGTTATTAAAGTTGTTGTTCATATTCTTTACCTCTTTTTGTTTACTTAGTTATGATTACTGATATTGACTATCTTTGACCTTTGTTTTAAAAAATTTAGACTAGCTAAATCGCTACTCTACGTACTATTTCTGGTTTTTCTTTTTCAAGCAGGAGTAGACTATCTTTACTTCTGAAGATTTCTAGATTAAACATAGACACACCTCTTTCTATTTTACTTTAAATAATACTCTTCGAAAATCTCTTCAAACCATGTCAGTTCTATCTGCAACCTCAAAACAGTATTTTGAACAAGCTGCGGCTAGCTTCCTAGTTTGTTCTTTGATTTTCATTGAGTATAAGTGTTCTAGTAAGGCTTTCATTTACCTTACGTTCATAATATACTACATTAGTCAGAAAAGGTCAAGGATTTTGACTTTAATTGACCAATATTTTTTTAAAAAGCAAAAACACCCTGAAACATCAGGGTGCCATTCTTACATCAAATATAAAATTGCTAGGGTCAGGAGACTTGCTAGAAGCCCCACTCCCCAAAAGAAGAAGTCAACCTTCCACTCGCTCCAAGG
>CAKQBM010000226.1 GCA_934216185.1 uncultured Streptococcus sp.
TGCTTCTGCAATCAACTTGTGAGTTTCACGATTTGACTGAATAATTTCAGCAGCTTTATTTCGTGCTTCATTCAATAATGAACGAACTTCTTCGTCAATTTCATAAGCTGTTTGTTCTGAAATTGATTTTTGAGGGCTTTGTACACCAAACATGGCATGATTACCCTCATATTGTACCGGACCAAGTTTTTCACTCATACCGTACTCTGTAACCATTGCACGCGCCATCTGTGTAGCTTGTTCAAAGTCATTTGAGGCTCCTGTCGTTTGGACATTAAAAATAATTTCTTCAGCTACACGTCCACCCATTAAGCCAGCTAATTGCTCTTTCATATCTTCTTTGGATAGAAGCATTTGGTCTTCCTTAGGAAGTGCAATCATATAACCACCTGCACGGCCACGTGGTACGATGGTAACTTTATGAACAACACGAGCATTCGACAAGACTAGACCAACAATGGTATGTCCTGCCTCATGATAGGCAACTAATTCACGTTCTTTTTGTGAAACAGTCTTATCTTTCTTAGAAGGTCCGGCAATAACTCTATCTTCTGCTTCATCAATATCTGAAGCATCAATTATCGATTTATTGCGACGAGCAGCAACTAAAGCCGCTTCATTCAATACATTCTCTAAATCAGCACCAACAAAACCTGGAGTTTGTTGAGCCACTAATTTCAAATCAACATCTTCTGCTAAAGGCTTGTTCTTAGCATGAACTTTCAAGATTGCTTCACGACCTTTAACATCAGGACGGCCAACCAATACTTTTCTATCAAAACGTCCTGGACGCAAAAGGGCAGGATCAAGTACATCTGAACGGTTTGTCGCAGCGATGACGATAATTCCTTCATTTCCCTCAAAACCATCCATCTCAATCAAAAGTTGGTTCAAGGTTTGTTCACGTTCGTCATTACCTCCGCCAAGACCAACTCCACGTTGACGTCCAACAGCATCAATTTCATCGATAAAGATAATAGCTGGTGCTGCTTTTTTGGCATCTTCAAAAAGAGAACGAACACGACTAGCTCCAACTCCGACAAACATTTCTACAAAGTCAGAACCTGAAATACTAAAGAATGGAACACCTGCTTCTCCGGCGACTGCCTTAGCAAGCAAAGTTTTACCTGTTCCTGGAGGTCCCTCCAAAAGAACACCTGCTGGAATACGGGCTCCAAGTTTTGTAAATCGTTTTGGATCTTTTAAGAATTCAACAACTTCAACCAGTTCTTGTTTTTCTTCCTCAGCTCCAGCAACATCTGAAAATCTTACTTTAATATCTTCTTTATTTGCAGCTTTAGCCTTACTACGTCCAAAACTCATCGGGTTACGGCTATTATTTCCTCCCATATTTCCCATCATCGAGAATAGGAAGAAGAATAGAATACCGAATGGCACAATGGATACAAGAATATTAATCCACATACCACTTGAACTTTCATGCTTAATAGTTACTTCCGCTTTATGATCAGAAGCAAGCTTTTGCAATTCTGATAATGTGGTATCAGAGGGAAGAATAATACTTGAAAATTTCTCTACTGTTGCAGCAGAAGGAGAAAAGAACTGAATTCCTGTTTCTTCTTTACTTGTTTTAGGATTTTTATAGACACCCGAAACCTCGATAACACTACCATTTGGTTGGTAAGTCAATTCTTTTACATTGTCATCGGTAATTTCTTTTACCAATTCTGTATAATTAATTTGCTCACTTTTCCCTGCAACACTACCTGTACTAAAATACTGGTAAGCTGTAACTAGGAAAAAAATAAGTAATAACCATAGAAAAGGATTTTTAATTAAACCATTATTTTGTTTTTTCATTAAAAATTGTTCTTTCTAATTTGAATACACTTCTTCTTTCAATACTCCAACATAAGGAAGGTTACGATAATTTTCTTTGTAGTCTAAACCATAACCTACTACAAACTCATTTGGGATAGTAAAGCAGGTATAGTCTGCCTCAATTTCTACAACACGTCCCTCTGGTTTATCCAACAAGGTTGCAATTTTAACAGAAGCTGCTTCTCTTGCAATAAACATATCTCGCAAATTCTTCAAAGTTTGACCTGTATCAATGATATCTTCTACAAATAGAACATGTCTTCCTTTGATATCTTGAGTCACATCTTGTTTAATATTGATAACACCACTACTTGCTGTTCCACCATGGTAGCTAGAAACCATCATGAAGTCCATTTCAATATGTGTATCAATATGTTTGACCAATTCAGCCATAAAAGGAATAGATCCTTTTAAAATCCCAATTAAAATCGGATTTTTTCCTGCATAGTCCTTAGTTAATTGAGCACCTAATTTTTTAGCAGCTTCTGTAATTTCATCGTGTGAAACGAGGATTTTTTTAATATCGTTTTCTAACATTTTTTTACCTATCTATTTTTTCTATATAAAGTACAGTGTTCATTATATCATTTTTCGTGTTTTTACTCAAATCACTGGTCGCAATTCCCAAAATTGAGACAATTTCACCAAATTGCTCAATAATCAGAGCAGATTTTCGCTTTTCCATAGGGATTTTCAAATCAATAAATAGACGTCTTAGTTTTTTTCTATGCCCATTTTGAATCAAAA
>CAKQBM010000227.1 GCA_934216185.1 uncultured Streptococcus sp.
TAAGTATTTCCTTCTGTAAATTTGATATTGACATCATCAAAAAGTTTGCGATCACTAAAACGTAGTGAAACATCAGATACTGTAAGCAATGTTTTTCTCCTATGTGTGTAATATATTTATTCTACTAGAAAATACAGAAATATTCAAATTTTTATCTGTCATTTTTGTGTAAATTACATTTACAGCATACTTTACACAAATCCGTAAATAGCAAGGTTGATTTATTTTTATAAATTGCAGTTATTTCATTAAAAAAATGCTATAATTGAAGGGACCATATTGAAGGAGAATAAAATGACTAAACCCATTATTTTAACAGGAGACCGTCCAACAGGAAAATTGCATATTGGACATTATGTTGGAAGTCTCAAAAATCGAGTATTCTTACAGGAAGAGGATAAGTATGATATGTTTGTGTTCTTGGCTGACCAACAAGCCTTGACAGATCATGCCAAAGATCCTCAAACCATTGTAGAGTCTATCGGAAATGTGGCTTTGGATTACCTTGCAGTTGGATTGGATCCAAGTAAGTCAACTATTTTTATTCAAAGCCAGATTCCAGAGTTGGCTGAGTTGTCTATGTATTATATGAATCTGGTTTCATTAGCACGTCTGGAGCGTAATCCAACTGTCAAGACAGAAATTGCTCAGAAAGGCTTTGGGGAAAGTATTCCGACAGGATTCTTGGTCTACCCAATCGCTCAAGCAGCTGACATCACAGCTTTCAAGGCTAATTATGTTCCTGTTGGGACAGATCAGAAACCAATGATTGAGCAAACTCGTGAAATTGTTCGTTCTTTTAACAATGCATATAACTGTGATGTCTTGGTGGAACCGGAAGGTATTTATCCAGAAAATGAGAGAGCAGGGCGTTTGCCTGGTTTAGATGGAAATGCTAAAATGTCTAAATCCCTTAATAACGGTATTTATTTAGCTGATGATGCGGATACTTTGCGTAAAAAAGTAATGAGTATGTATACAGATCCAGATCATATCCGCGTTGAGGATCCAGGTAAGATTGAGGGCAATATGGTTTTCCATTATCTAGATGTTTTTGGTCGTCCAGAAGATGCTCAAGAAATTGCTGACATGAAAGAGCATTATCAACGAGGTGGTCTTGGTGATGTGAAGACCAAGCGTTATCTACTTGAAATATTAGAATGTGAACTTGGTCCTATTCGTGAGCGCCGTATCGAATTTGCTAAGGATATGGGAGAAGTTTATAATATGCTTCAAAAAGGTAGTGAAAGAGCGCGTGAAGTTGCAGGTCAAACCCTATCTGAGGTTAAAGGAGCAATGGGACTCCATTACTTTAACTAGGTTTATTTTACAAGAAACTATCATTTCTATTTCGAAGAAAAGATAGTTTTTTATTTACCCCTGTAACATTTGACAAATTTTTATAGAATGGTATGATAGATACAATATAAAAAGAGTCAAGCTCAAAAAGAAAGAAAAGAGGAAACTTCGAATGTCTAATTGGGACACTAAATTTTTGAAAAAAGGTTTTACCTTTGATGATGTATTGCTTATTCCAGCTGAAAGTCATGTGTTGCCTAACGATGCTGATTTAACAACTAAATTGGCAGATAATCTGACTTTAAATATCCCAATTATTACCGCTGCCATGGACACAGTTACAGAGAGTCAAATGGCTATTGCTATTGCTCGTGCAGGCGGTCTCGGAGTTATCCATAAAAACATGTCAATTGCTCAACAAGCAGACGAGGTTCGTAAGGTAAAACGTTCTGAAAATGGAGTTATTATTGATCCGTTCTTTTTGACACCTGAACATACAATTGCTGAAGCAGATGAGCTTATGGGTCGTTACCGCATTAGTGGTGTTCCAGTTGTTGAAACACTTGAAAATCGTAAATTAGTTGGTATTTTGACAAACCGAGATCTTCGTTTTATTTCAGATTATAATCAACCAATTTCAAACCATATGACTAGTGAAAATCTTGTTACTGCTCCTGTTGGGACAGATCTTGCAACAGCTGAGAGTATTCTTCAAGAACACCGTATTGAAAAACTTCCGTTGGTAGATGAAGAAGGTCGTCTTTCTGGTTTGATTACTATCAAAGATATTGAAAAAGTTATTGAGTTTCCAAATGCTGCTAAAGATGAGTTTGGTCGTCTACTAGTTGCAGGTGCAGTAGGTGTTACTTCAGATACATTTGAACGTGCAGAGGCTCTTTTTGAAGCAGGAGCGGATGCGATTGTTATTGATACTGCACATGGTCATTCTGCAGGTGTCTTGCGTAAAATTGCTGAGATTCGTTCTCATTTCCCAGATCGTACTTTGATTGCTGGAAATATTGCTACTGCTGAAGGTGCACGTGCCCTTTATGAAGCAGGTGTAGACGTTGTCAAGGTTGGTATTGGGCCAGGTTCAATCTGTACAACTCGTGTGATTGCTGGTGTCGGTGTTCCGCAAGTAACAGCTATCTATGATGCTGCAGCTGTTGCGCGTGAATATGGTAAAACGATCATTGCTGATGGTGGAATCAAGTATTCTGGAGATATTGTAAAAGCCCTTGCTGCAGGTGGAAATGCTGTTATGCTTGGATCAATGTTTGCTGGAAC
>CAKQBM010000228.1 GCA_934216185.1 uncultured Streptococcus sp.
CGTATCTCTGGATACTGTGTAAACACTAAATACCTCACTCCAGAACAAAAAACTGAATTGACACAACGTGTCTTCCACGAAGTTCTTTCTATGGATGATGCATTGAGCTAATCAAGTTCTTGAATAATGAAATAAGGAACCCTCGGTCAGTCGACTGGGGGTTGTTTTTTGGGATCTTAAATTCCTTAATACTCTTCGAAAATCAAAGAGCAAACTAGGAAGCTAGCAGCAGGTTACTCAAAACACTGTTTTGAGGTTGCAGATAGAGCTGACGTGGTTTGAAGAGATTTTCGAAGAGTATAAGTCAGTATCTGAAGTGTTTCGCTTTGTTTAAAAAGAGTTGGTTGAATTGAGGAGGTAGTCTGAAATAAAAACACCACACTTTGTAAGGAAACAAGGTGTGGTTGTATTTTATCTCTTAGACCAAGTCCTCTTCATAAAGAGAAGTAGGATTGGGTAGATCTCCAAGCGCCCTGCAATCATTGCAAAGGAGAGGAGAATTTTTGAGATGGGACTAAAGATTGAGAAACTAGAAGTGGTTCCTAGGATAGGTCCGATATTATTGAAACAACTAAAAACAGCACTGGTAACAACTAGGAAATCATTGCTATCTAGGCTGACAATAAAGATAAGTGCTAGCAAAATCATAGTATAGATGACAAAGTACTTGAGAATCTTATGCTGGGTATCTTTGTCAATCACCGTTTTATTAACATGGAGGGTCAAAACACGGTGGGGCGATAGGATTGACAAAATTTGGTTTTTGGCAATTTTTGAAAGGATGAGGCCTCGAATAACCTTGAGTCCACCTGCGGTTGAACCAGCAGAACCACCGATTCCCATGAGGAAGAGAAGGATAAACTGGGAGAAGAGGGGCCAGTTGGTAATGTCTCCGTAACCAAAACCAGTAGTTGTAATGATATTGGAAACCTGGAAGAAGGCCATTTCAAAACTCTTTGAAAACCCTGGATAGAGATAGAGGGTATTGAGGCTAATCAAGCCTGTAGAAAACAGTACAATGATTAAGTAAGCTCGAAGTTCTTCATCTCCAAAGAAGGCCTTGACGCGACGGAGCATAAGGTAGTAGTAGAGATTGAAATTTACCCCAAAAACCAAAACTCCGATACTAACCAGATAGGTAATCAGTGAGCTACCATAGTGAGCAATCCCGTCGTTATAGACGGTAAAGCCTCCGGTACCTGCTGTTCCCATGGCAATGACAAAACTATCAAATAGGGGCATGCCAGCTAGATAATAGATGATGACAAAGAGGGAGAAGAGAGCTAGATAAAGGAGATAGAGAATCTGGGCAGTATTTTTGAGTTTGGATACAACCTTACCGAAAACAGGGCCAGGAACCTCAGCCTTCATCACTTCTAGGTGGCTATTCTTGGCATTATCCATAATAGCAAGTGCAAAAACAAGCACTCCCATTCCTCCAATCAAGTGGGTAAAACTTCGCCAGAAGAGGAGGGAACGGCTGAGAACTGAAACGTCATTCAGAATAGTTGCTCCAGTAGTTGTAAAGCCCGAACTGATTTCAAAAAAGGCATCGATAACGCTGGGAATTTGCCCAGCAAAAACAAAGGGGAGACCGCCAAAGAAAGACCAAAGGATCCAACAGAGGGCCACAATCAAGATTCCCTCCTTGGCATAAATCCGTTGATTTTTTGGCTTTTGTAAAATTCCTGAACCGCCTAGTAATACGAGAATCCCTATTGTTGAAAAGAGTGCCGTAAAAACTTGGCTCGATTCACGGTAATAGATAGCAACAGTCACAGGAACCAAAAGAAGAACAGCTTCAATCAAAAGCAACTTTGAAAGGAGGTAACGAATCATACTTTTATTCATCTCTTACCTCGCGATTAAGTCATAAATCTTGGTGATGTTTGGCAACAAAGTTGTTACTAAAAGCTTGTCTCCAACTTCCAGCATATCCTCTCCAGTAGGGAAAATCGTTTTGCCTTTTCGAATGATGGCTGCGATAAGAACCCCTTTTTTCAATTTCAGTTGAGAAAGAGGTTTGGCAGTCATTTTATTGGCTTCCTTGATGTGGAATTGCAGGGTTTCGATTTGTCCATTGGCTAGATGGTGCATGGCTTGAAGGTCTGAATACTGGGCATTAACTCGACCGCGAATAAAGTGCATAATCGTATCTACAGCAATGCTTTTAGGAGTGATGATACTTGAAAAATCAGGTGCGTGAATAATCTCGAGGAGACTAGTGCGATTGACCTTAGTGATATTTTTTTGTACACCTACGCTGTCAAGGAACATAGAGGTAATCAGATTTTCCTCATCAACCCCTGTCAGTGTTGCAACGGCATCATAGTGTTGAGCACTTTCTTCCAGCAGGATATCTTTTGCGGTACCATCTCCTTGGACAATATAGAGATTTGGAAATTTCTCGCTAAAGAAGCTGGCGATTTCGGGATTGATTTCAATGACTTTGGTATCAATACGACTATCTTTGAGGATACCTAGTAGGTAATAAGCGATTCTACCAGCTCCAACAATAAGAAGACTCTTCACGGCACGAGACTTGAAATAATTATGGAAGAGCATCATGTCAAC
>CAKQBM010000229.1 GCA_934216185.1 uncultured Streptococcus sp.
AGGACTAGCTATCAGCTAGTTGAAGCATCTAATTTTTAGGAGGTCTGGGTGGCTAACTTCATTATAGAACTTTCAAATATTGAAGAAATTTTCTGAAAATTACAAAATATACTTGCTATTTTAGAAAAATAGTGTAGAATAAAAGAAATAAGTTTTTAGAATAAGGAGTGGAATATGACAGTAACGATTGATTGGGAAAACCTTGGTTTCTCCTATATGAAATTACCTTATCGCTATATTGCTCATTTTAAAAATGGACAATGGAATCAAGGAGAGCTTACAGAGGATGCAACTTTGCATATTTCAGAGTCTTCTCCAAGTCTTCACTATGGACAACAAGCGTTCGAAGGTTTAAAAGCCTATCGTACTAAGGATGGCAGTGTTCAACTGTTCCGTCCTGACGAAAATGCTAAACGCCTGCAACGTACTTGTGATCGTCTCTTGATGCCACAAGTTCCGACAGACATGTTTGTAGAAGCTTGTAAGGCAGTTGTTCGTGCCAATGAAGAATATGTACCACCATATGGAACAGGTGGAACCCTTTATCTTCGTCCCCTTTTGATTGGTGTTGGAGATATTATCGGGGTAAAACCAGCGGAGGAATACATTTTCACTATCTTTGCTATGCCAGTTGGAAATTACTTTAAGGGTGGTTTGGTCCCAACCAACTTCTTGATTCAGGATGAATACGACCGTGCCGCTCCAAATGGTACAGGTGCGGCAAAGGTTGGTGGGAACTATGCTGCCAGTCTCTTGCCAGGGAAATTGGCTAAAACACGTCATTTCTCAGATGTTATCTATCTAGACCCATCAACTCATACAAAGATTGAAGAAGTCGGTTCAGCTAACTTTTTTGGAATTACAGCTGACAATGAATTTGTAACACCATTGAGTCCATCTATCTTGCCATCTATTACTAAGTATTCTTTGCTTTATTTGGCAGAACACCGCTTGGGCTTGACACCTATTGAGGGTGATGTTCCAATTGATAACTTGGATCGTTTTGTAGAGGCGGGTGCCTGTGGTACGGCAGCAGTTATTTCGCCAATTGGAGGAATTCAACATGGTGATGATTTCCATGTCTTCTATAGTGAAACAGAAGTTGGTCCTGTGACTCGTAAACTCTATGATGAATTGACTGGTATTCAGTTTGGTGATATTGAAGCGCCAGAAGGTTGGATTGTAAAAGTAGATTAAAAATATATTAAAGGAGATTTTTATGAAATCGAAAAAGTGGCTCGTGACAGCAGGAGTAGTCCTGAGTACGACAGCGCTTTTAGTGGCTTGTGGAAAAGCTGATAAAGAAGCAGATGCACCGACAACATTTTCATATGTGTATGCAGTAGATCCAGCGTCCTTGGACTACAGCATAGCAACGCGTACATCCACAACAGATGTCATCGGGAACGTGGTTGATGGCTTGATGGAAAACGACCAGTACGGAAATGTTATTCCTTCCTTGGCTGAAGATTGGTCTGTGTCAAAAGATGGTCTGACTTATACCTATAAACTTCGTAAAGGAGTTAAATGGTACACTTCTGAAGGTGAAGAATACGCAGAAGTAACAGCCCATGACTTTGTAACAGGATTGAAACACGTTGCTGACGGTAAGTCAGACGGTGTCTCTCTCATCCAAAATTCAATCAAGGGTTTGGATGCCTACATGACTGGTGAAACGAACGATTTCTCTACAGTTGGGGTTAAGGCCTTGGACGATTACACAGTCGAATATACCCTAAACAAACCAGAAAGTTTCTGGAACTCTAAAGTCACAACAGCGACGATGTTGCCTGTAAATGAAGAGTTTTTGAAGGCATCAGGTAAAGATTATGGAGCAGTTACTCCAGCAGGGATTCTTTACAATGGTCCTTATATCTTGAAGACCTTGACTTCTAAATCGTTGATCGAATACGAGAAAAATCCAAACTACTGGGATAAAGAAAAGGTAAAAATCGAGAAGATCAAATTGACTTACTATGATGGTTCTGATCAGGAATCGTTGATTCGTAGCTTCTCTTCAGGAGCCTATACGACAGCCCGTCTCTTCCCAAGTAGCTCAAATTTTGCTTCAACTTTGGAACAATACGGAGATAAAATTACTTATAGCCCACAGGACTCAAGTAGCTATTACTTCACCTTTAACGTAAATCGTCAGTCATATAATAAAACTGCGAAAACAAGTGAAGAGCAAAAGACTGCTACAAAAGAAGCTATGCTCAATAAGGACTTCCGTCAGGCTATCAACTTTGCCTTCAACCGCCATTCTTATGCTGCCCAGCTAAATGGTGAAGACGGTGCGGATAAGATTATTCGTAACAGCCTAGTCCCTGACAACTTTGTACAAGCAGGTGGTAAGAACTTTGGACAAATCGCTCAAGCTGAGTTAGTGAACTATGGCGACCAATGGAAAGGTGTTGAGCTAGTTGACGGTAAGGATTCTATCTACAACCCTGACAAGGCTAAAGCAGCCTTTGAAAAAGCTAAGAAAGACTTGGAATCTAAAGGGGTAACTTTCCCAATTCACTTGGATGTCCCAGTTGAACAAACAGA
>CAKQBM010000230.1 GCA_934216185.1 uncultured Streptococcus sp.
TGAGCCAATAAAGATATAGCCTAGTTCAATATCCGCTGGCTTTTGACCAGGCTCCAAACCCATATAATTGTAGGCTCGCTCATCATTCATATCTTTAATTTCTGGAAAACTACTGTCAAAGTCAACGCCCATAGCAGGATTGGTTCCCCATGTCACCATGGGAGCTAGGTCTGAGACATCCATCCGGATAACCTTATCGTAAACAGCATCATTATCACTGACAATTGTTTTCCAATCCGCCACAGCCTCTTCAAAGTCCTCTGGAACACATTCTCGTCCTTTTAGATAATCATAGGTGCTTTGATCCGGATTCATAATTCCCATCTTAGAGCCAAACTCGATGGACATATTGCAGATGGTCATTCGCTCTTCCATGCTCAGTGCATCAATAGCCTGTCCTCTATATTCCACCACGTAGCCTACACCGCAAGCAACGCCGTACTTAGCAATCAAGGCTAAAATGAAATCCTTGGAATAAACTCCTTTTTGAGGAACACCAGTGAATTCCACCAGCATTTTCTTGGGTTTGACCTGCCAGAGTGTCTGAGTAGCGAAGACATGCTCCACCTCACTGGTCCCAATCCCAAAGGCGATTGCTCCAAAAGCTCCGTGAGTTGCCGTATGGCTGTCTCCACAGACGATGAATTTTCCTGGTTGAGTCCGTCCTGTTTCCGGTCCAACCATGTGAACAATTCCCTGCTTTTCAGAACCGTGGGCCGCATGTTCAATCCCAAACTCCTCAACATTTTCAGCTAGCTTATCAATTTGAGCCTTGGAAATGACATCTCGAATATCGTAGATATTGACTGTCGGAACATTGTGATCAAAGGTTCCAAATGTTAAGTCTGGTCGTCTCAATCTACGACCTGCGTCTCGTAGTCCTTGAAAGGCCTGAGGACTGGTCACTTCGTGGATATAGTGCTGGTCCACATACATGAGTTGGGGCTGCCCCTCTTCTCCTGTGATGACATGGCGCTCCCATAATTTATCAAAAATCGATTTTCCTGCCATCTATTACCTCCAAATAAAATATAAGGCTACTAGTGTGGACACTATCCCGAGAAACCAAACTGTTTTAAAATACCATTTTCTAGTCTTATGGTGAAAGCTGATTCCTGCTAACCAGGCCCCAAAACCACCACAAGTAAAGGCTAAACTAAGTAAGATTTTCTCAGGGATGCGCCAAACTCTTCTCCTTGCCTTTGATTTATCAATACCATAAATCAAGAAGACCATGACATTCCAAATCAAAAGGACTAGAGTAATTTTTTCGTCTAACTTCATAACCTTGCAATAATAGCTTCTGTCATTTTCTTGGTCGAAGCCTGTCCACCTATATCTCTTGTTAAAACACCAGCTGCCAAACTTGCCTCAACAGCACGCTCGATACGCTCTGCATCCTCATAACGACCAAAACTATCTCTCAACATCATGGCCACTGATAAAATCATGGAAATAGGATTAGCAATTCCTTGACCTGCAATATCAGGAGCTGAACCGTGAATGGGCTCATAGAGGCTTGGTCCATTTTCAGAATGACTGGCTGATGGCATAACTCCAAGTGTACCAGATAAAACGCTTGATTCATCAGATAGAATATCTCCGAAAAGATTCTCCGTCACGATGACATCAAACTTGGCAGGATTGGTAATCATAAGCATGGAAGCTGAGTCGACTAGCTGGTGCTCCAAGGTTACATCTGGGAAATCCTGCGCGACTTCCTCAGCTACTTTCCGCCAGAGTTTTGAGGTCGCTAGAACATTTTGCTTATCGATACTAGTAACGATTTTTCTGCGATTTCTTGCAATTTCAAAGGCTTTGCGAATAATCCGCTCCACTTCCTCATAGCTATAGTCGTTGATATCACGCGCTTTGCGCTCTTCAAGGATATGATCCCCAAAGTAAATCCCGCCTGTCAACTCACGCACCACGACAAAGTCTACACCAGCAATTTGTTCCGGTTTGAGTGGTGACAAATGCTTGAGACTGTCAAAGATTTTTACAGGGCGAATATTAGCGTAAAGATTGAGTTCCTTACGGAGAGCCAGCAAGCCTTGTTCAGGCCGAACCGCTGCTCCATCATACTGAGGACTACCGATAGCCGCTAGAAGAATGGCATCTGCTTCCCTACTTGCCTTGAGGGTTTTATCAGGTAAGGGATGCCCTGCAGCATCAATACCTGCACCTCCAAAAGGTCGTCTATCAATCTCATAGTCAAAACCTGTTTTTTCAGCTAGAGCCTCCAGAACTTCTAAACCAGCCTCCATGATTTCTGGGCCAATTCCGTCTCCTGCTAGAGCTACTATTTTCTTTGTCATAGCATTCTCCTTTACACACTAGGCATATCGCGATAGGAAACACTACGTCCCATCTCACCAGCATTCTCTTTTTGAACAAAGGTATTAGCATTGATGTAGGCAATAGCCGAAGCTTTCAACACATCGAAATCAAGACCTGCTGCATTAAAGATAGTTTCTGTATCTCTGTTTTCAACAGTTACCAAGACCCGAGCCTGGGCATCAATTCCATCTGTCAC
>CAKQBM010000231.1 GCA_934216185.1 uncultured Streptococcus sp.
AGTTTTTCATTTTCCCAGTTGAGATCCGGCTGTTTCTTGCTGAAAAAGTGGAGATAGTATTGACCTGACTTTTCATCGTATTCCCAAGCAGATCCGCTAAAGATAGAATCTAGGTCGTTGGGCTCATCCCGCCAGATATAGTAGTCTCGCTCAGGGCTATCAGGATTTTCACAGGCTTCGACAAACCAAGCATGTTCATCTGAGGTATGATTGACCACCAAGTCCATGATGATACGAATATCGCGCTTCTTGGCTTCCGCGATCAGTTGGTCCATGTCCTCCATGGTCCCAAAAATAGCCGCAATTGCTTGATAATCAGCAATATCGTAGCCATTATCATCCATAGGACTGTCATAAACGGGAGAAAGCCAAATCGCTGTAATTCCTAACTTGGCTAGATAATCCAACTTACTGGTAATACCTGGCAAATCGCCAATTCCATCTCCGTTGCTGTCCATAAAACTCTTGGGATAGACTTGATAGACTACGGCATTGTGCCACCATTTTTCTTGCATCTGTTTACCTCATTATTTTAATAATCTACAGTCTATGATAGCGCTTTTCAGAATTTTGTGCAAGCGTTTGCCTAATCTTTTTACTTCCTTTTTTAGCTCCATAGTTTCCTAACTTCCAATTTTTTATTATAATAGAAGTCAGAGGTAAAAAAATGAAAAAACAAGCTTTTAGTTCTGAACAATATTTGAATCTACAGCGCGACCACATCTTGGAGCGCATTAATCAATTTGACGGCAAGCTCTACTTGGAGTTTGGTGGTAAAATGTTAGAAGATTTCCACGCTGCTCGTGTTCTTCCTGGTTATGAACCTGACAACAAAATCAAGCTCTTGCAAGAATTGAAAGAGCAGGTTGAGGTTGTGATTGCTATTAATGCAAGCAATATCGAGCACTCTAAAGCACGTGGTGACTTGGGCATTTCTTATGACCAAGAAGTTCTTCGCTTGATTGACAAATTCAATGAATTAGGGATTTTTGTTGGTTCCGTTGTCATCACACAATACGCTGGGCAACCAGCTGCAGATGCCTTCCGCAACCAACTTGAGAAAAACGGAATTGATTCTTATCTTCATTATCCAATCAAAGGATATCCGACGGATATGGACCACATCATTTCTCCAGAAGGAATGGGGAAAAACGACTACATCAAAACCAGTCGCAACTTGATTGTCGTAACAGCTCCTGGACCTGGTTCTGGAAAATTGGCAACTTGTATGTCAAACATGTACCACGACCAAATCAATGGTATCAAGTCTGGTTACGCTAAATTTGAAACCTTCCCAGTTTGGAATCTTCCCCTTCATCACCCAGTCAATTTGGCCTACGAGGCTGCCACAGCAGACCTCGATGATGTCAACATGATTGACCCTTTCCATCTTCAAACCTATGGAGAAACCACTGTCAACTACAATCGTGATATCGAGATTTTCCCAGTGCTCAAGCGCATGTTAGAACGTATCCTCGGTGAATCTCCATATGCTTCACCGACAGACATGGGTGTCAACATGGTTGGTTTCGCTATTACAGATGATGAAGCTGCTGTCGAAGCTTCTAAACAAGAAATCATCCGTCGCTACTATCAGACTGTTCTTGATTTTAAAGCCGAAAAAGTTGGCGAATCTGCTGTCAAGAAAATTGAGTTGCTTATGAACGACCTAGGTATCACACCTGCAGACCGCAAGGTTGCTGTCGTTGCCCGTCAAAAAGCAGAAGAAACTGGCGGACCAGCCCTAGCCCTTGAATTGCCTAGCGGGGAAATTGTCACTGGTAAGAACTCAGAACTCTTTGGTCCTACAGCCGCTGCTCTTATCAACGCCATCAAGAAATCAGCTGACATCGCTAAAGAAGTAAAACTAATCGAACCTGAAGTTGTTAAGCCAATCCAAGGCCTTAAAATAGACCATCTGGGTAGCCGCAATCCACGCCTTCATTCAAATGAAATCCTGATTGCACTAGCTATCACAGCTACAGAAAATCCTGACGCTGCTCGTGCTATGGAAGAACTTGGTAACCTCAAAGGAAGCGAAGCTCACTCAACCATCATCTTGACAGATGAAGACAAGAATGTCCTTCGCAAACTAGGTATCAATGTAACCTTTGACCCATACTACCAATACGACCGCTTGTATCGCAAGTAACGATTTGAACCTCTCCTCTCTCGGAGAGGTTTTCTCTCTGTTTCAAGAGCCAGCTTTATGTTATAATGAAAGAAGAAAACTGAAAGGATTTACCATGTCAAAAGAAGTTATTGTCGAAAGTTTTGAACTTGACCACACCATTGTTAAAGCACCCTATGTTCGCTTGATTGGGGAAGAAACAGGGCCAAAAGGAGATATCATCTCCAATTATGATATTCGCTTGGTGCAACCAAACGAAGACTCAATCCCTACCGCTGGCCTTCACACTATCGAGCACCTCTTAGCCAAACTCATCCGTACCCGCATCGACGGTATGATTGACTGTTCACCATTTGGCTGCCGCACAGGCTTCCACATGATTATGTGGGGACG